>JBAULJ010000232.1:0-13345 GCA_049578125.1 Halobacteriota archaeon | reverse complement strand
GGCAAGAAGGGAACTAACGAAACCTGAACGTCAGGTCGCTGCGATTGTTGAACAAACGCTTCACGCCCTGATCGACACCGATCTCACCGTGGCAGACATCATGGACGCTGCGGCTGAGAGCGCGCGACCAGAAGCGATGACGCCACACAACAATGGCCGCAGAAAACAGCATGTTCAACTACGCGCTTCACATTAGCTACCTGAACGTGAACGATCCGCACTGCAGAAGGTGCGCGGAGGGCCTAGCGAAGCGGCGAATCAGATACCTCGGCCGATCACCGAGAAGAACTAGACGGCGATGATCTTGTGTTATGTGAACTTCAGGCAAGATGAAATCAAAACGACAACGACGAACACGAGGAGCATGACTACAAAGGCATCTACCAGCCTCCGTTTTCGGAGTTCGCGACGAACTTCGTCATTGCGCGCACGTGCCTTTTGTTCGCTGGTCACGCTAGCAGTGATTTGATAAGAAGCGATAAAAAGGTATGGCTCTGCACCGTGCAGCTTTGCGTACGTCACGGATGCCGCTGAGCGTCAGGCGTCACAGTCTGACTCGCCGAAGCCTAGGCGCAGGCAAAACAACTGGAGTAAGCCACTTGCTGACGTACCGATTCTCACTCCCTCTTGTGCCTCGAATTCCGCAACGTTTGCAGCCGTAGCTCAGCATATTCTTGAGTACAAGCCCGTCCATCTCGGGATTTCAGACTATGCGCTTAGGAAGAAAGAAACCCCCCATCAACAGGGAGAATAGCGCCTTGAACATAGCTGGCCAAGTCGCTGGAAAGAAAGAGGACGACTTTCGCCACCTCATCCGGTTCACCCCATCGTCCTATGGCGAGCCTTTGCTGAAAATCATATCCGCTCTTGACAAGATCAAGCTGTATGTTGAGGATGGCATCTCGAACTAACGATCTCGTCCCTGCCGTTTTAATGGCGCCCGGAAGAACGACATTCACCCTGAAGCCGCTTTTGCCGTAGTCACGAGCGAGTGATCTCGTGAGAGCGATAACCCCCGCCTTGCTCACGCCATAGTGTACCATGTCCTTTTTGAACGGCAGAACTGCCTCAATGGAAGAGACATTGACGATAATGCCGCCCTTCCCCTTTCTGAGTCTGATAAAATTCTGACACATCCAGAAGGCAGAGTTCATGTTTACGCTAAGGACTTTTGTCAAGAAGTCCTCGTTGACGTCCAAATAGTCCTCCATTGGGTAAACGCCGGCGTTGTTTACGAGAATATCTGGGGCGCTCTCGCCATCGAAACTCAACCAAAACTGATCTATTTTCTTCTTGTCAGCTAGGTCAATTTCGTACGTAGTATGCTGGCAGCGGGCGTTCTCTAAGCAGCCGACTGTCTCAGACAGTCCCTGTACGTTTACGTCTAGAAGTAACAAAGACGCACCAGCTTCGGCGAATCGTTGGGCGATTGCCTTTCCGATGCCGGAAGCAGCACCAGTGACGACTACTTTCTTATCGAGGAAAGTCATTGATTCGGCTAACGAGGGTTTTACCTTCGCCATATTGACCTTAGGGGTTTATTAGGCCACTTAGTCCAATAACTTTTCGTCGGGTTCGAATTGCCTCGTGCCGCTCTGCACAGCTGCCGTCGCGTAAAGCGTCAAGCTTGATTTTGTGGCATTCGGCTGCAGGCACGCGCGCATCAACTCCATTTGCCACGCTGACTAGGCGAAGCATCGAAACGTTGGAGATTGCCAAACGGCACGCTGTGTAGTTTAGCCGTTTGTGAGCCCTACCTCTACGCCTTGTTGGATCCTTATGCGCGATCTTCCTCGCCGTTACTGCTGGCTGCTTCTGCGTCTGTTCGTGTGCCCTCAGCGAGGAGCAGCAAAAGCCGGCCTGCCATGTTAGTTTGGCTTGCGAACGATTCCTTCACAAAGCCATTTTCATCGCGCAGCTGTTCGATGAGGGCATCCTTAAGCTCTATCTCTCGTTTCAGTTGTGAGACCTCGTTTTCGTTGTCGGTCAATGCATAGTTGATGAGCTCAGCAGTGATGCGCGCTTTGGATTTGCCCTCGGTTTCAGCACGGGTGATTATGGCGCTATAATCTTCTTCACCCACTGCCGCACAAATCTGAGGCATGTATCGTTAGGCGGTGATATTGCTATAAATGGCTGTCGAATTGTATCGCGATAGAAACCAATGGCATAAGCAATGCTATTCCATTTTTCTAGGCTTTCAACACTCTAAAGAAAGAGCTTAAATCAAACTTAATTCGAATATAAAGGCCCCAAGGCGAATATAAGCGAGAAGGCGTTTTCACTCGCTCCTTTATTGGGCATTAGTATATATTCATGGAATGCTAATGTTATTATACTCGATATTTCAGGGGGCCCATAGGACACTTCGCGAGCGTGAAGTGATTGTGCCTGCCTAACGGTAATTCGGGTGAAAGGTGGTACACAACCGATAGGAGGACGAAACGCAACAATAGCAAAACGGAGTAAATACAGCGCAAGTCAAACCGCAATGGCCAGGGACGAATGTACGGTCTAAAAGTGGCGTGTAGGCGAGTTACGGCAACGGCGTGGTGCGCCTTTTTTCGAAGAAGCGGCACCTCTTTGTGAAGAGCTAATCACCTGCTGCGCGTGGGCCTCGTCTTCTTTACATAACACCTCGGTAACTTTTAACTTGTAGAGCGCCACTGGACAAATGCACATCCGCCCCTCGGCCATTGGCTTGCGTTGTGCCGCAAAGCTGCACAACCTAATATCGGCACCAGTCCACAGTGTTTCCATTAAGAGCAGAGATACGGAAATCGCTCGAGTGAGCATCAGGGACCCAGCGAACGTTCACAGGTTGAATCGGAATGACAGTGCGGCACACTCTTTTTCGCTTTGCGACAGTGATCGTTACCGCACTGCTGTGCCTCTCGTTGCTCCTTTCGGGGTTGGCGTCAGTCCGCCTCGTAGGCGCCGTCGATTTCAACATAATTGCACCCGCCGCAGGTGACAATACGCAGCCGCCACAAGCGTCGCCGCAGAGTTCTGTCACGTCTGCGACCCAAACCGCGACAACGGCGGACGAGCTGTCACAAACGCCTTTGACCCCATTGGTGCCCTTCGAGCTCCCAGTTGCGAATCAGACAACGTTAGGATCCGCCCCATCGAGCACGCCAACAGTTTCTGGATCCAGTTTTGGTGACGCACCGAGTGCAGGACCCGTTGCCGACACGATGGCAGGCAATGCCGCACCTTCTGCTGACGCGTCTTCCGTGAACGTGACGCAGCCAACAGCAAATAACGCGTCGTTGGCTCAAATTCCGATGTCGCAAGGCGGCAGTGGGAATAGCCTCCTTTTTTTGACTGCGCTGAGTTACGGAGCTGCGGTTATTGTCCTTGCGGTGATGAGGTACTGGTCTTTTTCATTCGATGAGGCATCGAGGCCCGCTCCGGATTTAGGAGGCGCAGACGTGGCTGTGGCGAGAGGAGCGGCATATTCTACGCTCGAGGCCTTCGATTATGGCCGGAGCAACTAAGGGCCGTGACACAGAAAACGGCTGTGCAGCTTTAGAGAAGATGTTTAGACCTGTATCTTTTCTGTTGCTCTTTGCAGCGAGTCTACAAGACAAAACACTTATTCCGATGCTGGTGTAATGCTACAGGGGGCTGAGCAAAATGCGCAAAGGTTGCCTCGTTGGGTTGGTAGCGCTTTTGTTGCTTGGAGGGGCGCTGGGTGCCGGCTGCACGGCTCCGAATGCAAATACAACGTCTCCGTCTCCGTCAGCAACGGCGCAAGCTGCACAACAGCACGATCCGTTGCTTGAGAGCTACGTGGGTTCATTGCGTCTGGCAATAGGGGAAGGCGCGACGCTCAGTTCGTGGCAAGTCGCGTGGGAAAACGGTTCAGCGGTGAACGTCCAGGTGCAGAAGGAAGATGCAATACTGAATCGCAACTTGACCGAGAACCAAACCATTGTGCGTTTCAAGTCGATTGATGAGGCGACGAACTACGTCGATAACCTTAACAAAACAGGATACGTCGCAACGACGAACCTCACGTCGATCGAGACAAAAGTCTACCAAGGCATTACTGGGGGAGCTCCGTCTGTGTACAGGGACTACGTGCGAATCAAGCTCGTAGGTCCCGCATACGATAACATCAAACAGATTAATGACATAGTGATATTGCAGACAGTGAGCCTTGTCAAGAGCTAGTCAGTGGCGCGTATGGTGCTGGCAAGACGGGCGGATCAAGTCGTGCACGCTTAAATCGGCGTAATACGATTGAACCCCTCCCACGCGTGCATTCGAGTCAATTCTGCTGAAGTAGCAGACATCCTTCTTCGAATACCACAAAGGCGGCTAAGCACCGTATGGATCCTTAAGATGGGATTGACAGACATGTAACGAGGGCCAAACTAGCGCAGTCTACGAGTAGACATCAGAACAGCTGACTAGAAGCGTCGACTGAGTGTGTTAGGAAGCGACACGTCGCTACGTCGCAGTCTGCCCGGACAGAGTGGCTCCGCTCCAGGCTCGACAACCGCGCCCAGAAGAACTGAATCGGCCAACCTTTATCACTTGAGAACACAGATTATTATTAGCACTTAACGATTTTTTAATTCCTAACGCGTTTGGCCTGCTGCACCAGTTCGTGCGAGCACGCGAAAGGAGGGATCGAGAAATACATGCAACACAACGAGAGCGACGACATCGTTTTTCATGGGACCCTTCAGCAGCTCGTCGAGAAGGTCGAACGGGGCGAGATGGTTCCGAAGCTGCAGGCCTCGCACGCGCCCATGTGTAAGTTCTTCACCTCGTTCTACGTCATTAACGGGATTCGTCACGTGGTCCCCCTCGTGCACGGCCCTACCGGATGCCCGTTGTGGGTCTCGGATATCGTCAGGACGAGGGAATGCTGTGAGTTCCGCGGCGTCCCGCTTGAGCCGACCGCCTGCACCTCTCTCGACGAGACGAACGTCATCTACGGCGGTGAAGGGAAGCTCCTCGAAGCGGTGAGGGAAGCCGACGAGCGCTACCACCCCGACCTCATCGTCATCCTCTCCTGCTGCTGTTCTGGGATCATCGGCGATGACGTCGAGAGCGTTGCTCGTGAGGCCGAAAAGCTCGTACACGCTCGAGTGCTCGCGCTTCGCAGCGAGGGGTTTGGTGGCGACTTCCGCAGCGGCTACGAGGACGCCTTCGAGCTTATCATGGATCTGATGGAGCCTCCGAGAGCGACGCGGAAGGCAACGATCAACCTCATCGGCGCTCGAATGGGCCCCTCGCTCACCGAGTTTAGCGACGACCTCGACGAGATCACAAGGCTGCTGCATGCGGTGGGCGTCAAGATCAACGCAGTCATCGCCGGCGGGTGCACGGTCGAAGAGATCCGTCGGGCACGCGAGGTCGAACTCAATGCCTCGTGGTGCTACGACTGGGGACAAAAGCTCGGCGACGCCATGGAGGCGCGCTTCGGCATCCCATACAGCAGGACTGGGCAACCCTACGGGCTTGCGGCGACTGAGGAATGGCTTATGGGCATCGCTCGGCCTCTCGGTTTGGAGAAGGAGGCGGAGCGGGTGATACGTGACGAGACCGAACGGATACGCTCGGACCTTGATTACATGCAACACACGCTCGAGGGCAAAACTGCCATTATCGAGATATCAGAGTTTCCCGGCCCCATTCGAGCCCTCTCCCTCGCACGGATGGCCGAAGAGTGCGGCGCCCACCCCGTCGTCATTAACGTGCACCCGTACACGATTAAGGAGCGGATGCCGAGCATCAAGTTCCTGTTAGAGACCGGCGTCAATCCCGAAGTAATCCTTACCAAAGGCCTCTTCCGCTTGGGGAGCTTCCGTTCGTCGCGCGAGACCGAGGGCGAGCTCGAAGCAATCGTACGGGGTTTTGACGATCCGATTTTCTTCGGCAACGCCGCCCGCCATCCCGGGTGTCCTGTGGTGAATCTCACGCTCCTCAACCCTGCGTACCTACCCCACTACGGCTTTCGGGGCATTCATAACATCGCCACGCTGCTCCGACAAGCGATGGAAAACCAACGTCTGCCACGCTCAACACTCTTCCGAGGGATGCTCTACGGAAACGAAACAAACTGACGAGGCGTGTGCGGTACGCACGACGCCCACCGATGCGTGCCTTGACCCGTACGTGAGGTGCGCTCTCAGCGGCGCAGCCCAAACCGCATTGGGGGTCAGCGACAGTGCCGTTCTCGCGCACGCCCCGCAGGGGTGCAATTACCTCGTTGACGGCGCTTTTTCCTGGCAGGACTGCGACTACGCCCAGACGACGACGCTGTGCACGAAGTTGTGTGAGGACGAGATCGTCCACGGCGGCGAAGAGCTCCTCGCGCGCACGATCTTCGAGGTGAAAGAGCTCGATATCTCAGCGCTCTTTGTGCTGAGTGCCTGCGGACCAGAAATCGTGGGCGATGACATCGTCGCTGTGTGTGAGGATATGCAGCCCAAGGTCGATTTCAAGATTATTCCTATTGAGTGCGCTGGGTTTCGCGGGTCGCAATATGACGGCATTGACCTCGCCCTCGACGCGATGCTCCGCACGCTCGCCGAAACGCGCGGAACGATCTCAAATTCGGTGTGCCTCGTAGCACCCCACGCCAACGCGAATCCGACGTGGATGGCCGATCTTGAGTGGGTAAAACACGTTCTTTCCCGATTGGGCGTTCAGGTGGTGGCCACGCTCACCCACGCCACCCCCCTCAGCGATTTGGCGAACGTCGCCGCCGCCGAGGGCGTGCTGCAGTTGAGCCACGACGCTGGCTACAGAGCCGTCGCGTATCTCGCTGACACCTTTGGGGTCGAACCGCTTTGTGCAGAATTACCCCTCCCCATCGGCATGACTAACACGCGACGATGGCTCACCGCGCTCGGCGAGCGCTTCAACGCGGAGCCGGTCGCAGAGGGCATGATCGCGGACGGCGAACGGATGGTCACAGAAACGTGTCGCCGGCGGTGGCCTATAGCGCGCTTTTTCTATCGGACCCCCGCAGCCATCGTGGCCGACGCCACGGTCGGCATCCCGCTAGTCCGTTTTGCCACCGAAGAGATGGAGCTGACGCCTGCGCTCGTTGCCCTTCGCTCCGCACACGCCGACGCAGAGGGTCTGCTCAAACGCGAATTGTGCGACCTCGGCCTCGCCCCCCAAGTCGTGTGCGGGACCGACGTCTACGCGACGCGGAGAAACCTCGAGGCGGTGCGGCCGCGGGTCGTTTTCGGGAGCACGATCGAGCGACACGCGAGCGAGGGGCTTGACGTGCCGTACGTCTTCGAGGTCGTGCGCCCTGTCAGGCAGTTCCGCTTGCTCAATCGGGAGTACTTCGGCTACCGCGGCATCCTCAATCTGCTCGAGTGTATCCAGAACGAGTGGAGCGACCGGTGGCGTTCAAAGCAACGGCGGTACGCGGCACGCTGGTAGAGGGGACATCACAATGAAACAAATCGCAATCTATGGTAAGGGTGGGATAGGAAAGAGCACCATCGCTTCGAACATCTCAGCGGCCCTGAACGAGCGAGGGGTCAACGTCATGCAGGTCGGCTGCGATCCAAAGCGCGATTCCACGAGGATTCTGGCAGGCGGCCACCTCATCCCCGCCGTTCTGGAGATCTACAGAGACAAGCTCCGACACGGACAGGACGCGCACTCTATATCGCTTGATGACGTGGTTTTCAAGACGCCCAGCGGCATCTACTGCGTCGAAGCGGGCGGTCCTGAGCCGGGAATCGGCTGTGCGGGGCGCGGGGTGCTCACGGCGCTCCAGATTCTCAAAGACCTGAAGGCGTTTGAAACCTACGCGATTGACGTGGCCATCTACGACGTGCTCGGTGACGTCGTGTGCGGCGGGTTTGCGATGCCCATCCGCGAAGGGTTTGCGAGCGAGATCTACCTCGTTTGCTCCGGAGGCTTCATGAGCATCTACGCGGCGAACAACATCGCACGGGCGGTGCAACGACTTGCGCGCCGCGGCGACACCGGGCTTTCAGGGATTATCTGCAACAGCAATGGTGATGAGGCGTTGGAGCGGGCCGTGGTTCCCGCGTTTGCCCAGCGGTTGGGCAGCGGGTTCGTGGAATTTGTTCCGCGCAGTCCGGTCATTCAGGCGTGCGAACTCGAAGGCCGCGCTGTGGTGGAACACGCGCCCCAATCAGAGGAGGCGGCGATTTTCCGGGAGCTTGCACGGAAGGTGCTGGAAAACGATGTGAAAGTGATCCCGACGCCTGTGGAGGAGCTCCCCGAGCTGGAAGAGCTGTATCGGAAGCATCGGGCACTGGCTGAGGTGTTGAGGGCATAGTCGCGCGTTTTGTGGCACCTTGTGAGGTTTACGTGAAACGAAAAAACGTCCCGCTCTGTCTGAGTTGCAAGAACTATATCAGTCCCCGCGTCTGTCAGGTCTTCGCTTCGATCCCTCTAGAGATATGGGAAAACCGCTTTCGCCACACGGAGTCGTACCCTAGCGACAACGGTAAGCGGTTTACCCCAAAATTCGGCTAGCCCTGCTCGCGCCCCGTCGACTGCCGTCACTGGGTCGGTCGACGGTGCCCGGCCCGAGAATGCTAGAACCTTTTTTTTGCCTCAGTTTCAAGGCTTGGTTCGTGGAGCTATCGTTATCAGCGTCCGCGGATGGCGAGGGCAACAATGATGAAAAGAGAATGCATAACAATATGTGGGCCTAAGCGCCTGCAAGGAGAGTGAGGCAACTGTGTGTTCGGTAGGTGGCCCGTTCGGAGACGAAGAGATAGTCTGGCCGAAGAACTATCGGTGCAGTGGGTGCGGAAAGAAGTTCAAGGCGATCGGCGAGGATCCGACGTGTCCTTCGTGCCAATCAAACAAGCTTGAAGAGCTTCCCGACGATTAGTCAGTGACGCACGCTTAACTGTGTGGTGAGGTCTTGGAGCGATGCTGCGCGCTCACCGAGATATCTGAGCCTCCCGTGGATACACCCTGCAGCAGCACTGTGAGACGCGGCAAGGTTGCTGGATACCTCTGATGTTATGAAGCAGACCGAAATCGACGAGATTTACCAAAAAACGCCTTTGGAGCGGATTCCTTGGAACGTGGAAACCCCGCCCGCGGAGCTCGTAGCGCTCGTCGACAGTCAAGCCGTCACCACGTGCAGAGCGATTGATCTAGGTTGCGGGGCGGGCAACTACGCGGTGTACCTTGCGAGCCGAGGGTTTGACGTCACGGGCGTCGACAGTGCGCCCACAGCGATAGAATATGCCAAAGAAAATGCAAGGAAAAAAGGGGTCGTGTGCAAGTTTCTCGTCGCCGACGTGCTCGGTGATTTGGAAAACGTCACGGGGACGTTTGATTTTGCCTATGATTGGGAGCTGTTGCATCACATATTCCCTGAGCAACGCGAGAGGTATGTGGAGAACGTTCACGGCCTTCTCAGCCCAAAAGGGAGGTACCTCTCGCTGTGCTTCAACGAGAGCGATCCTGCGTTTGGCGGCGCAGGCAAGTATCGAAGAACGCCGCTAGGCACTGTGTTGTATTTCTCGTCCTTGGGCGAGCTGCGCGCGCTTTTCGACCCGTGCTTTACGATTCTCGAGTTGCGAACCGTTGAAATCCACAGCAAATCCGCGTCACATCTCGCCAGCTATTGCTTCATGGAGCGGAGGGAAGCGACTGGACAATAGATGGCACAACGAATCGTGGGTGCATCTCTCGTGTGAAATTATGCGTCATGAGGTGTGAAACGAAAGCCGCTCACAATGATCTGAAGGCGTCTGAGGACGTAACGTTTCAGCGGTGGAAAAACTCGGCAGTCAGAAGCACAAAAAATAGTATCGTCACCGGCCTGCAGCACTAGACGGAACTGTTGCGTCACTGCCAGCGAATTGGAAGCAGTATACATTTAGAACTGGTACACTTGTCAGAGCTTAGGCACAAACGTTTGACAAGGGTAATCTACAGGCTCGTGATCTAGCTGGTTATGACATCGCCTTTACACGGCGAAGGTCGGGCGTTCGAATCGCCTCGAGCCCATCTGTTTTTGGCTTCTTTTGGTCGATCAGAACATTTTATGACTCTTGATCTTCCTGACCTAGCTCAGCTATAAATTTGTCTAAATTGTCTAATTTAGGCACAACAAAAAAAGCTAGCGATCCGTCCCGTTCTGTCTGATATATGGTTACGGTTTCACCTGCGAGATCCTTTAGCGTTCTCGGCAAGCGAATGATTGGATAGGAGTACGTGGGATTGGACGACTGAAGTGATATTTTCGTAGTGAAGATTTTCTTCGTAGCTCAAACAGTAGATATATAATTTACGTAATAATGCTTGTCATTTGAAGCAACTTTACTAAAATCAGTCGTTATCACGCTAGCTAATATGACATTTTGCAGCAGATCTGAAACAAAGCCTTCTACGTGCAGGAAATCGAAAAAAGAAATAATGAGTTAAGAGACGAAGGAGGATGATCGGAGTTCGCTAAATTACGATTCGCTAATTAAGTCGCGATGACTTAACTCATCGAGAGTAGTAGGGGTTACGTTGGGGTCGACTACTTGATTTGGAACTGTCCAATAAATCAAAATGAATAGAACGATTAATAGAGCATACAATATGATATAGATAATTAAAGCCGGGGTCACGCTGTTCCACACCAAATGAAAAAGGATCGCTAGTGACATAAGTAAAACCGCGTAATAACGTTGGCGCCGACTCGCGATGTACATTAAACTCAAAGCAGCTATAGCAGAATACATGAGATGACCGGGAAGAAAAGCTGTCCTAGCGACAACAGTTACTTCGAAAAATTCTTTAGGAACATGTACGAAATACCACAAATTCTCAACAGCACCAAACCCCAAGCCAGCGATTGCTCCAAATGTGGCGCATTTCTTTTTTGAATATAAAAGAAAAGGGTACCATATCGCTAAAACAATTAGTGGAAGAATCTTGGCAGGTTCTTCAATAAAGGCAGCCAATCCATCTGGCACATTTAACACCACTTCTAAGGGAAGGGCAACGATTACGCCGGCTATCGTCCCCCATATTAAAGACACGAGAAGGATTAACAGATCAACTTGGTTGAAGCGAGACAGATGTTTGAGTCTGTCTTTTGTGCGAGAAGAATACAGATAAGTCGACTTTAAGTACTGCGCGTTAGCGGATGATGGAGCCAGAGTTGAATAGTTGGAATCAGCTTGCGTCGCTGGTGGGGGGATTTGCTGTGGCGTAGGTGTATCTCTAAACGTTTGTGCTTCAGACGGCGGAATGTGCGATTTAGGCTGCACTGCAGACTCAACACTTACGATAGGGGGATCGATCTTGACCTCTATAGTATCCGCTGTTTGATGCTTGAAAACGATGTACGCAATTGGTAACAAGAAGCTGAGTCCCAGTGTGAATATCGCGAGAACAAATGCTATGACCAGCAGCACAATAATTACTGCGACATCTCCCCACGACTTCTTTTTAAGAATGGCAGTCCCAACTCCCCGATCTTTCACATCATAGCCTAACGTAATCATCTCGTCAATCCATCGTTCCATCTCCATTTCCGAGCCTACTGTTCGGATTCTCACACGTTTTTCACCTCCTTGCGATCTAATCTCACGTTAAACTCCGCAAACATCTTCTATAAGCTAATTGTCATAATAACTTTGCAAGTTCTTTCTATCTTGTACTTTGCACATACGATTTCGACTTGGCGCTGATAGTGAAACTATCTTTCCTTTTTTGCATAGCGTGGGCGATAGTCACGCAAGTAACGCTAAGGTCGATAATTGCGTTCTTATAAAAAATGGTTAAGACGATTAGCCCTCTTGTCGGGAAAAGTGGTTTCAGTTGGTGCTCAGCTGGATTGCCTATGGTCTTACAATCACCTATGGGGCGCTCCATCCCATTTACGAGTTTAACCTTTGCAGCCTGTAGCTACTTAACGCACGACTAGATGCAAGATAGCAGTGACTGTTTTGCTCATTTCAACACCCTTAGTAATGAAAGCTAATTTTAGAAACAACTGGCATTGGGGTGACCTTCCCCCTTGATGTTTTTTCAAAGCTTCAGCATAGGTATTTATTGTTGCCGCCTTCGCCACCTAGCCAACACCCACACAACAAGAGTAGCCAGTTTTTTGATCACAAGTTGACTGTTACTACACCGTTTATGAGGTCGCCATAACTCAATTTAGTGACTTTCGCACTCTGTGGGATTTCAAACGCTATCTGCCCCGTCACCTTGTCTCCGGGATTCGTATTGAATACTCCAGTTTTGAATCCGTTGGCAAGCCAATATGACGAAGGAGAGTATGAATACACCGTCCCGTCACCCGTAGTCAGTTTGAAATAAAGGGGATTGCCCATGTAGAGGTTATTTTTGTTCAGATTGGTCAGTGTCACGTCGAAAACCACGAAAGTTCTTCCCGGTTGGGCTGTGCTTCCCAATGGATAGCTTCCGAGTTGACTCGACGTTGTTATAAAATTGACCTCAATAACGACGAAGCCGGATGCAGATGGCTTTGATGGTGCTTCTGTTGGTGCTGGAGTTGCTTCTGTTGGTCTGGAGTTGCTTGAATAGCTGTAGGAGCAACTGTTGCTTGTTGAGCCGTAGGTGCAGCAGTCGGGCTTGAAGGCGACGTGCAACCGGCTACGGACAGCAATACGACCATAACAAGCGCGACGATCGCAGCCACTTTTTTTATCATGATAGATTACATTATTAGAACCGACAATATCAAAAACACACAAATCACGCCAATCGAGAGAACCGCATCAAAGTCTACACATTCTCTGAAATCTAACAAAAAAACGCCGCACGTTTCGCAGTAGCGTCCTTTGTACGGCTGAGGTGTGCCGCATTTTTTACATCGTTTCGGTGCGCCGCATAACCTACATCTTCTTAAGTTCTCATCGTGTTTTTGCGGGATGTCCGTTCTCTCGCCTAGCTGCAAAAGCACCTCATCCACCGTTCTAAACAAGCTGGTTTTCTTTACAAGTGCGGACGCTGCTCCTCGCATAACCGCATAGCCAAGAGTGATATAGTCGTCGATTACTTGTTCCATCTCGCGTGGGGAATCAACAGTCCGTATTCTCATGGCAACCCAAAATGTAAAGTCGGCGCCCTAAGGGCTTGATTTACGGTAAACACGTCGTAATCTAACTTTACGACGTGTCAGTCCGACTCCGGCGTTTGTCTCAGCGGTGCTGGCGGCTGCGTTTACCTTTGCGGCTGTGCTACTACGTCCGGCTCTGCTAGCACTTGTGACTGTGCCTGCGGCTGTGCTCTCGCAATCCTCAGCAAGACTTCCGGCGCACTATAGTGTGCGTAGATTATGTAGGCAGGAATTATGACTAAACCTATTCCAACCGTAAAAATCGCAACAATGATTCCAAGT
>JBAULJ010000231.1:0-13896 GCA_049578125.1 Halobacteriota archaeon | reverse complement strand
AGCCTGTTTTTTATTCCCTACGCTTATATTGAAAAAATACCAAGGACGGGGTGCAGGGCCGCCATGGGGCGGGGAGATGTCACACCTTCATATCCTCTCCTTGATATACACCCGCGGCGGTTTATTGCTCTTCCGTTTCTGTGTCTTTTAGTTTATTTTTCGAACTCGGTGCCGCTTATACGTATCAGATTTTTACTCTGACTAAAAAGGCCCGCATTGCTTGTGCGTCCGATTTTCATACTGTCCAGTCTCTGTGTAATTGAGTGACTTTTGCTTACCACATGCATTCCACACAGAGTCAAGGACATCCTTGAGGATTGTATGAGGGGGATCATTATAGTTCTTGATGCACGCTTCTGGAATCATTACAACATCTCTGTCAATAGGAGCATTTTTTACTGCAAAGAAATCCGCATGCTCTATGACGTCATCTAATAGCTTAACACCAAAAACACGGGCTATCGTCAGGAAGATGTATACCGGCGCTGCTACGTCCAATTTGTTATAGATCTTTAAATATCTCTTCAGGGCTTCGATCTAACAACATTCAAACTGATTAATCCACAAGAAACGTGTCTCGGTGCGGATAGATCCGATAAATGATCCGCTGTCAACTGATTCAATGATGCCGTTTCGAAAGACTTGAACGTAAGCCACTTGCGACCCTTCGTAGGGCAACGTACTATTTACAAGTCCGTCAACGTTGTATAGAAGCTTGCCTGCGCTCTCAGTGGAAAACGGCTGCAAGTTATTATCTTTTTCCAACATCGTCAGCTCGCATCGTTTTGCAGGGTCAAAAGAATTGAGCGGTATCAGGTGAAGAATCACTTTATGATCGTCATAAAGCTGTGCAGGGGTTTCACCGGCAATAATGTTTGATATTCTATCTTCTCTGAACCTTCGAATTCTATCAGTCAGCGTTTCAGAGAGGAGAAATGCAGCACGTAACTGTCCGACGTCCAGCTCATACTTGTGCATCGCACCGTCGCTTCTCGCCCAAAACTTGTTGTGATCCCTAAATATGACCTGATGGGGGCCTGTCCAGCTTTTGGGAATATTAAGCACGTACACTTTATTGTGAGGGCTTTTGTCTGCTTGAACCGGAACGGAATAATATTTCACCACCATTCGTGGTCTTATGTGGGCTAAAATGAGGGTATTTAGGTGGTTCTTGATTTTTTCAGTGCATTCGTCCGGGATATCCATGCCCGCTATGCCTTGCGGAATGCCACCTTTTTCCTCTATGCCATACAAAATGACACCACCGCTCGTGTTGGCAAACGAGGAGACGTCCTTTAGAAACTCCAGCTTATCCTTTTCTGGGTTGTGCCACGTCGGTTTACAAACTCCACGACACGTGAAGCGGAAATTGTCCTTATAGTCTATTGTTTTCCCCTCTTCTTTGCCCGCTTCGATAAAATCGAGCAAGAATTGCTCGCTTAATTTATCACTGTCAATGTTCAATGTCTCAATGAACACAATCAACACCCCGAAACATTCTTTGCAAGGTCGTCCTACAACCCCCAAGTATGCATCGGCTCTAAGTTGGAGACACGCGCAGCCAGTCTTTGAATCGCTGCAAGCGACAGGTCTCCTTGACTTCTAGTCGCAGTAACGTTACGGCAACCAGTTTTTCCAACTGTGATTGATAATCAACGCGGAGTTCGGGTCGTAACGTGTTTGTCACTTTTTTTCCACAAGTCCTACTCCTCTTTCTTCCCTGCCGCCGAATAATTGTGCCCAGAAGCCAACCTTCGGAGCAGGAAGCCTCAAGGGCACGAGTTCAAGCTGCTTTTGGAGCTGTTCCTTATCCTGTCTCAGTTCTGATAATGGCCCCGTTCTGTGTGCAGCGTCCCTTCAAGACTCGCTACTCTCTGCTGCAACAGTTCTATCTCGTGCTGTAGACCGGCGGTGACTACACCCCTCGAGTTCTTCTCCAGCTGCAGCTTCTCAGACAGGACGCGCTCGCGTTCCTGACATTCGCCGAGCGATGACTCGGCTTCCTTGAGCGACGCTTCCAGCGCGTGACCTTCTCAGCCACGTCCTGCATAGACTGCAGTTGATCCTGCATTTGACTGCAGTCGGACTGCAGAACCGCTATTATCGATTGTTGTTCCTCTATCTGCGCTACCAACGCCTCTCATTCTCATTGTCAGTATCTATACGTATGCTGTCCTGTGGATCGGGACGTCATTCAGCCCTGCCGCGATCTGCTCATGCGACTGCCCGCGCCTTGCCTATCGAGAAGAGTGCCCAGGACAAGGCGCTTGCTTAAGGGGCTACGACACGCATGACGTCCTTGCTTCTCCTCTTCTTCTTTCTCCGCATTTCTGAAACACGAAACGAGTGCATCGAGCGCTTGAGTGTCGTCTAATCGAGCCTCGGACTCCTCATAGACTTTTGTTTTGACTTCCGCAAGCGCGCGGCTCAATAACTCCGCGTCGCTGCCTATTAGGATCAGTCCCTTCTCAATCATCCTTCTCCCTCCTCGTATCGGTCGGTGCGATCAACAAACGCGTCAAGGTCGTCTCGAGATCAGAAGAGGGTTCCTGCTGGAGCCGTCCGAGAGGGCACGCTCGGGCCTTTCACGAATTTTTTGGCCTGTTTCGTTCACTCTCATCTCCCGAAAACGAGCGACGGCAGAAAAAACAACAAGGGGAATCCCAAACCTTAAATCGGGAGACGTTCAACAAACCTTTGTTGAGAATCTGCACGGGACGGAGTTCCTTGCTTTGGTCGGCATGCCCCGTCTCGTTCTCTTGACACGTCCTTGTTTTTTACATGAACCACGCTCCATAATAGCATGATCGGTTTTTTCTGACGTCAATATTAGCGTCAAACTGGGCGTTATTTGAGGGGGCGAGCGTTAATCGAGCTTTAATAGATAAATGGTCAACTCGTGCTATGTATCGCTCCCTTGATTACTTGGCACTCCTAAACAAGCACAACCAACCTCTCACGCTTGTTGGGCTCTGCAGTGTTGCCGCCGCTGATCATTAAAGGTATGCCAACCTATGACATTGAGGCCCCGACGCAAGCATACCTGCAGTACGAGACCATAACGGGTGGGAGATGTATGACACAGTCGATTTACGTAATTTTTCAACGCATATACCGCGATAGTCAGTCAGCATAGCTGGGACCTATCTGCAATTCGATGATTGAGATATCACAGGGCGATGTGATAGAACTCTGTTCCGAGACAAAATGAAGCATCTATATAAGTGAAAATTCAGATTGTCGTGTTATGCCAGCAGCCGAATTGGATGGTAAAGCTGTTCCGCTGATAGGCGGAGCTCAAGATCTTCGATATTTGTCAGAACACTTTCGTTTCGGCGACTTTGGTATATATCGCGTCGAATCTAATCGCCGAAATCCCACAACAAACGAAGACGAGGAATATGACGAGTATTATCTGAAATCTTCCAGCTTTGATTTAAAAGAAGATGATTGGGAGATTTATGGTGATGCTGTTGATATACTTGAATTGGTGAATGGAGAAGCTCAGCTTGAGACTAGACTCTTTAATATCGTAAACGGTAAGGTTCGGGGTGGCCCCGAGCTTGAACCTATTCAGGCCAGCAGAGGTGTAGATGAATTCAAAGCGGGAAGGAAAACCAACGTTGGCGTTTTAGGTGGCGCTGTTACCGCAACTCTTCTCCCTTCAGATTTTCGTAAGATGCTTAAAGCGCAAGGCTTGGAGATTCCTGAAGATATTAAGCAACTTGATGATGCTGGCCCAATGGAGGCTGTGATCAAGCAAGAAAAAATGATTGAAACTCGTTTTCCCTTATTGGAACTTGCAGAGAGCGACCCTAACGTAAGAGAGGCGCTTGTTTATTTCGGGTATCGGCACAGCTGGGCTAGCCTGTATAGGGTATGGGACGTCATAAAGAAAGATACGAAATATCACAGCCAACGTTTTAATAATCCCGATTTTAGAGAACTTGTCAAAGGCACCGCCATCGACGGCAATGAAAGTCGATTCGCGCGGACTGCAGACTATCATCGTCATGGGGGGCCAGGGCGCGAAAAAATACTTCCAAAGATTCCCATGAATCTAGATGAAGCAGAGCGTTTTGTTCGGATACTTATGTTATATTGGGTGAGTTGGAAGTATGACAGCAGCTCTATCTCTTAGGTTCAAACCTGCGAGACAACGAACTTATATTGACACATCATGGAGTTAATTAAGTTGTAAATGTAAAGACTTGCAAATCTTGCTGTCGTCGGTTCGATAAACGGCTTTCAACTAAAAGAAGTGGTCTCATAGCGTCATGGGCGTTGCTCCTTTCTTGCCGAGCATTATCTGATTTATTATTCCGAATTTTCACCTCATGCGACCACAGGATTTGCCGCATCCGCCACAATGATGAACTATACGCGGCGGCTTACTATCCCCGTCCAAAATCACAACCGTTATTGCCGATAATTCATCTTTTCGGCATTTAGTGAAGAACATAACCGACTACCTTGAAAAAGAGCAGGTTGATCATGTGCTCGAAGCGGCTCACCGCTGCAGCACGCGGGACTACCTCATGCTCCGGGTGCTGTGGCGCACCGGGGTGCGAGTCAACGAGTTGCTCACCATCACGCCACGCGACATCGAACCACAGAACAACGTGATCAACGTCACGAAGGCGAAAGGGGGGAAGCAGCGGAGGGTTCATTTGGACGCAGAGACGATCAAAATGCTCTCCGAATACGTTTCCGCACAGCAACTCCCCGATGATCGATCTATATTTGCCCTCAAACAACGACAGGTGCGAAACGTCGTCAAGCGCTATGGTTCGGTCATCGGAAAGGACGTCCATCCCCATACATTCCGACACTCATATGCGATTCACTGTGTGCGACACGGCTGGGATATCAGGCGGCTGCAGCAGGTGCTTGGGCATTCGAGTTTAAACGTGACAGCGGTCTATCTACAGTTTAATGATCGCGATATTAAGGAATTGTACGATAAGACGCCGTTCTAGAGTTTCTTTTCGAAGTCATGGGGGCGACGGCGCACTCACTCAAACAATCGGTCTTTTGTATGTTCATCATAGCCAAGTGTATTGAATGTCGTTCAGCTCTCTCAGAGTTTATTTTGGAAACAATAGAAGCGCACGTCAGAAGAGTGAGGGACGAGTCTAGTCGCATACTGCATCTCGAACCAAAAGAAAACGTTTAAGCCGTAATCTTTGTTTTGTCTACTTCTGGACACAATACATCGTGTCTCCTTATCAAAGATGGATCCGATTAATATCTCGTGATATAAGAGGTGCTAGAGCATATCTGGTCGTAAACAGCCCCTATAAGCAGCCTGACCACGAAAGAGAGATGGTCTTATTTAAAGACAATGAAAATAACCGACGTCCGTTACTACGACGGCGCTGAGGACAAGGTTTGTCGACTTGGATTAGCAGCGTTATTTGTAGAATTGCAGAAGATTGTCCTCTCTGCAAAGGTCGAGCTGCTAGAAGAGAAAGAAGCTAATTCTTCTGCAACCGTGCGTAAAATGCTCGATTCCGAGTTTGAGCGTTTGGGTGGCTGGATTAAGAAGACATCGGGCGACGTTGATTGGAAAAAAACTAAGCAAATCAATGTCTCAGCCATTGTACGAATTGGCGTGGAGGTTCAGATACCAGCCAGAAGCGATTTGCTAATAAGGGATATAGTTCACCTACGGAACTCCCTTCAGTCAGGCGACATAGATATTGGCGTTATTGTCGTCCCGAATGATCGTCTTAGCTTTTTTTTGCCAGATCGAACCCCCTCTATTAAGGATGCAATACGGTACATAGAGCAGGAATTCAAGGAGGCCATGACGTATCCTATCATCGTTGTCGCAGTAGAACACGACGGTCCCGGGGAAGTTTTGCCGAAGCAAAAGAGGGCTACCTAGAGCACCAACCTAAATTAACATTTCTCTTACAACAATGCCTAATCAGCGGCACCCAGGCTAAATACTGACATTTCCAACCAATAAGATGGTGTCAATTTCGTAACCTATACAGATCCTTTGAACAATAAGATGGGTTAATAAATGCCGCAGCTGAGAAAAGTAGCGTTATCGCAGTTCATTAGGACCGAGTGTACGCGTCAGCTACGGCTAAACCTGTCTCCGACTGCACGCGCGTTTACCTCCGACGTTTTTCGAGCCCTTCGCGAAGCGACCAGCTCTCGCAGCGCCTTTTGGTCCGCGATCTGATCATCGTCACGCAACGTGAACGCCGGACGCGCGGCGTCTACGCGGGCGTGCAGTTCGATCATTATGTCATAGAGTTTGGGAGTCGGCACTTCGGCAAGGTCGCGCTTTACTATCTCCTCGTTCAACCGCGTAAGCTCAACGCCGTAGCGTTCGATTTGTGCCTGTAAGGTCAGCCGGTGCCGCTCCAGGAGCGCGTCGAATTCCATTGACTTCAGGTTCTCGATCTGTTCCTTGAGTTCGCGTTCCCAACGCACGGCCGTCTGCATTCCGATCCCAAGCTCATCTGAGGCTGTTCTCAGCGATTTGCCTTGAGCCCGCAGCTCAACGAATCGGTGTTTCGTCTCTATGTCTTTCATATGCTTTTCACCATCCTTCGTGTTTCACGTTCGAAGCGGCGACTACGAGGAAAGACGCAGAAAAAAAGCCAAAACTATATACGAAATAGTCCCAACAATGTTACTGCTATACGAGTGTGCGAAGGCAGACCACATTGATCCCAATCAAATGCGCGGCCTGCTTTCGCCTCTTTATCGCTCTTTTCGACGTGAATTCTTTATCGTTATTCCTTATGACGCGATAGTAAATCAAAGTTGGGATTTGTATCGTAAGGTTCGCGCGCAGGGCATTCGGTGCCTGTCTTTTTGTTTTCGAGTCGAATAGCGGCGGGGTTTGTCTCGCATATACGAACGCACGCTAAATATATCTATATATTTATATAAAATTAAGTTTATAAATTAATAGAGAGTCCCTTCGTTTGCCTACGACGAATCAGCGCCGTTGGCAGCCTCAACGATCGTAGGCTGGTTTTTAAAAGTGGCATGGTTTTGTTACCATTTTGTTACACTTTTTTCCGTTTGATGTGATTTATCTCACATTCGTATAGATACGAGGTTCTTTCACGGAATCTGGCCTCTACTCGTGCCTTTCGCACTTACCAAGAGCAATAAATTTGATCATAGGCATGACACTCAGATCTCTGGCGGGAGCCAACCCTACATAGATAATGAGCTATACTATCTTCGTCCCGGCCTCAAAAGAGGCGCTCTCCGCAGCAACTTAAGAAAGGAGGGGCTTATGCCTCCTTTTCCTCACAACTTGTCTGGCTTGGCGCCCGAATGAGGAAGAAGGAGATCACGATGCCGGCGATGGCAAGTACAGCGACCGGATAGAACACCGCGACATAACTTCCGACGAGGTCTCGTAACTGCCCAGCGAGAAGATTTCCTATAATGGCTCCAGCGCCATACGCGGTAAAGACGAGCCCGTAGTTCGGCCCGTAGTACTTGGTGCCACAAAATGCGCCTGTGCACGCGGGCGCGATTGCGAGCTAGCCTCCGAGACCCAGCCGTATTCCCGCAGAATATGAAATCGGCGAGTAAAAATGCCGGTTTTTCCTAAAAATAGAAAAAAGAGAATCCCTGCGAGTGACGCAGGGAGTGTTATTCACCCTAGGGGAGCAACGGTCCTTTTGTACATCTCGTTTAATACCTGCGCGAGGCCGGCATAGATTGCCGCGAAACCGGTGAGGATCCCTTCATAGCCGGCAATCGTGACTACGTTGGCGTTCCCTGTTATCTCACCGATTGCCAGCAGGAAGAACAGCAGCGTAAGTAAGCCTAGGACAACCTGCAATGCCCGGTTTGCTTTGAGCGACCCGATGAACATGACGAGTGTAAAGATCCCCCACATCACAAAGTATGCCGCCAACGCATTCGAGCTTGTCGCGTCCGCGAGCCCGAGTTTCGGAAGGATCAGAAGGGCGACAAGAGTCTCCCAGAAAATCCCGAAAGATATGAATGCGGTCATCCCGAACGTGTTGCTCTTTTTCCACTCCATGATCCCTGCAATAATCTGGCCGAGACCCCCGTAGAACATCCCCATCGCGAGGATCATCGAGCCGAGCCCAAAGAGCCCTGCATTGTGCAGGTTCAAAAGGACGGTCGTCATCCCGAAGGCGGTCAGCCCGAGCGCCGCCGGGTTTGCGGTCACGTCCAGGTTCTTCACATGGGTGACGTCGATCTCTCCTGATTCGTTTGTCATACGTTTACTCTCCTGAATTTTTTTTCATCATGCGTATCCGTTGAATCTGCAAGGGCCCGCATTGGTCGAGGGGCCCTCCGGAAAAGGTATCAAGGGGGCGAAAAACACTAGAAAAAAGATAGATGGCAATAAGCTGGCGGTTGCATCGATAGACGAGAGCTTTCGGAGCGGCCGCCCAAAAACGCTCCACGTGTATATGCTGCCCCGACATATGTTCGTGGCCAGTCCGAGCGCAACGAATATCCAGCGGCTTTTTTCTGGGTTCATTCCAAAAAGTGTGGACGTGGCGCTTTCTGACGCTTGACGGTCGCTGATCATCTGAATCTTTCTATCACTATTAATAATTAATATAAAAAGTTTCGCATTTGAAAAAAGGCGATGCTGCCGATTGATCGACGCAAATAAGCAGAGCATCCGTCTCTTGCTCCGTCTCCTGGCGCTAACCTAGGAGCTTAACCGAAAGGTTCCCCGCTAAAAGCCGAGAGATTGCAGCCACATGACGATAGGAGTTTTGTGCGCCGGAATCTGACGTGCAACACTTTTGCCGCATGCCATAAAAAGACTATGAATAATCTTCAGAAATGACCGAGCGTACTTTGGAAAGGTTGTCCTTCCAGCTCTGAATCGTCGTAATCGAAGTAATTCAGTATTCTTCCGACGGGCGGAAGGATTTGATGCTTAATGTAATATTCTACGTCTATTTCTCGCTCTTGCCCGTCTGTTTCAACCAATTTGCCTTGTTGCTGAGTGAAGATCTCCGCAGGGTACGATCTGTCCCCAATCGATCCACTCCCCTTCACAACGAGGTAGGCGATCTTCGCCCCGACGTCAGCGGCGAGGCCGTACTCTTTTGCTCGCTTTGCGGCCCTTACGTGGGCTTGGACGGATTCGTAGCTTGCGATCTTTTTGGTAAGCGTCTTGTAAATAATGAGCTTTGCCAGCGGGATCTCGCCGGCTCGAAGTTTTTTGATCGTACTCGTGACCAGCTCTGCAGCGGCTCTAGGTTCTCTCCTTTCAAGAATGATCTTGATGACGTCAGACTGTAGCTCCTTTGCGAGTGCGCACCAATCACCCCTGCGCACTTCAAGACCTCTGACAACAATAGTTCCATCTTCGGTGATCCCAGCGTAGCGCTTCTTCTTCTCGGTAAAGAAGATAGCCTTGTAGTGCTCATGCACGTCGAGCCGAATTGGATAAATGGTCGAAAGTTCCTCGATAAGTGAGCGGACTCTATCCATTAGCTCAGCTGCCATTAAGCCCCTCCTTGTCGCTCATATTGACGACCGATTGTGAATGGTTTTGTCGTACGATTAATCGGCACAAATCACTCCTCGACTGCTCTTTAGCGCGCCTCCCTTGACCGCATGCCGCAAATCAGGCCTTTTTGAGCTTCACAAATAGGCTATCCGTGTCTCCGTAAATTACCTCGAGACCGTGCTTCTCAGCACGCTCAACCGCGTCCTGTATGATAGTGCGTCCCCACGCTGTCGTTGCTTCAGCACACTCTTTGCGGTACCACTTCGCCGCGTGCCACCCAGTATAGCCGTAGAACGCGTTTGTCAGGATCTTGATTGCGTTCTGGTGAACATCAAGTATAGTAAAATCGCGTGAACCCTTGTCAGTGTGAGTCATTTGTTCTCTAACCGCAGTTCTTCGTTCAATTAAATTCGTGAGGATGAGTTTGAAGAATCCATCGGGGTGCTTCCTAAATCGATATTGCGTCCCCGGGGCCTCGTAGAATTCCGCAGGCTTCTCATCTGGCGACATGACGGTATCCGGCGAGATGTTGTAGCTAATCATTATTGAAGGGTACATCGACGAAAAATCGAGGCTGAGTACGTCTTCGTGAACGCCGGGTTTTGGAAAGAGGACGAAGCCTCCGGCGTAGCTGCCCGTGCCTCCTCTTTTTGCAGGCACAATTTCACTTATCTTGAACGCCTCAGCAACCAAAAGTGACTCGACCTGCCGTCCCCTCCCCATTCTTGATACCTCGTCGAGCGGCTGTCTTACGATCCGCGCAAATTCAAACTGAAGAGGGAGCAGCCGCTCAGCGACCCCCCACGTGCTCACCACATCGGCTTTGGAATAATCAAAAAGAACCTGCCTAAGCTCACGATCGTTCCAATACCGAGCCATGTCCCAACCCTGCACTTGCACGCGCTCCGATTTGCGCATGACCCCCATGTAGTCAGCAACATTGTCCAACGTTTTAACGCTGAGCTCGCTTATGTCCCGTTTTACGACCTTGTACAAATCGACGTTGCTGCGTCCGAAGATCCTGACCTCTTTCACGCCACCCCCGGCGCTGAACTTGGCAGGACTCTCGTCTCTTCCGATCGTCAAGCGGAGCTTGAATTTTTCTGCTCTCGTTTTCAGGTATTGCCAATCAAACTCGTCAGTGTTGTAGCCGACGATAACGTCGGGGTCATATTCGTGAATGAAGGAGACGAAGTCGGCGATGAGGTGCTTGTCGTCTTTGTCTTCGCCAACCGAAAAGAAGGTTGTCTTATCAGCTCCGGTAGCTATAGAAATGATGATGATCGGGTCTTTGCTCGGAATTGGAACGCCACCGTGGCTCAGCATCTCGCAGTCGAAGGCCATTACTTTGAGATCGGGATTCGTATGGTGCTGTTCTGCTTCTATGTGGTCGACATCGATGGCGAAGGAAAAATGCGGATCTGCGCGTTCGCGCCCTTCCACCAGAACCTGATCCATGGGCACTAGTTCGCGATCGATTATGTACCGGACGGCGAATAGAATGTCTGCTTCCCTGACACTCACGCCAACCTCGGCTACCTTTTCGCGCAATATCGGCACGTGTTGCGGGTGATCGACATACACTTTGAGCACAGTGACAGGCTGTCCAAAATCCTTGCGCACGACACGTTCGACGCGATTCGGCCCAATCTCCTCACCGGATCGCATTGAAGCAACAGACATGATTGCACTAGCATCGTCCGTTACAGCGTAAAAATAGGGTTCAAAACCAGAATCGTAGGCGATAATATTGCGACCATGCTCGTCTTTAAGCCACAGGCGAATAACTGCGCGGCCGCTTAGCGTGATATAATCGACGTCAAGCAGAAAGCATCGCAGCCGCATTAAGAAACGAAGGCTTTTGATATTAGATAAACATGGCGAGGAGCTGCAGCGGGTATCAGCCCACTACAAGAAAAAATCCATTTCTTTGATATCGATGTCGTCTTTGCTTATTGCGCCATCGTCTAGTATAGAGCGTCGTATGAGCACCGTGGTGTCTGATCGAATCGCGAGAGCAATGCAGTCGCTGGGGCGCGCGTCGAGCTGTTTTTCGGTGCCGTTAACCTTTATTGAGAGTTGGGCGTAATAGATACCCTCATCTACGTCGTCTATGATCACCGTCACTATGCTCGCTTCGAAGTTTTCCAGTATCGACATTATCAAATCGTGCGTCATTGGACGTGACGGGACCTCTCCATGTAAGGCCGCGTTGATTGAGATTGCTTCGGAGATACCGATATATATCGGTAAGAAACGGTGCCCGTCGTCTGTTAACAATACTACTGGCGTATGGCCCGTAGTGGTGCTGACCATATATATGCCTTTGATCTCGACAGAGGTCACTTCATCTCCCATCATTTATCTCAATACTTTAGCTGTATATTAAGCTGACTGCGGTTTAATACAGCCTGCGTCGCTACGTTGAAGCAAAAGAGACCTCAGTACGTCGCTTGGCCGAAATACGCTCGTTCCAAGACTCGGCTGGGCGCGATTTAAGTGACTTTGCTGCGTGTATTGCAGGATCTCGGGTCCAAGCGGTCATTTCGGTGCTGACAAAGGTTGAAAGGACCTGATATATACCGTAGGGAACATATTGCTGAATTGAACGATCGCAAAGTATCGATCCAGTTTGTTCACGGCTGAGTTATGAAACGAATTGTTGTAATTGATTACGGCTTAGGGAACCTAAGAAGCGCAATGCGCGGCCTCGAGCGTGCGGGAGCACAAGTCGAAGTTACTTCTGATTCGACTCAGTTTAGCAGGGCAGACGGCTTGGTGCTTCCAGGGGTGGGCGCGTTTCAGAGCGGTATGCAGAACGTGCAAAACAAAAAGAGAGCGTTGCTGCATGCTGTTGACGAAGGTACGCCTCTGCTGGGGATCTGCCTGGGCATGCAGATGTTGTTGACCGTGAGCGACGAAGGAGAGCGTCAAGGCGGGCCAGTCGAGGGGCTAAAACTCCTGCAAGGTCACGTCAAGCGGTTCAACTTCGATATCACCTCTGAAAAGCTTAAGATACCTCATATGGGATGGAATCGCTTAGAGGTAGTGAAAGAAAACGCCTTAGTCAAAGGTGTCGACGGCGGGTACGCCTATTTTGTTCATTCGTATTATGTGGAACCAAGAGAGCATACCGTTGCAACTTCTAGCTACGGCACCGATTTTGCCGCCGTTATTGCCAGCGGAAGCGTTTTTGGCACGCAATTCCATCCAGAGAAGTCTTCAACGGTCGGTTTGCGAATACTGAAGAACTTCGTGGAGTTGTGTTAATGGATCTCGAAGGCTATGCGAAAATCGCGCTAAGGCGCGGCTTGGCAACGGAAGAAATCGAGCTCACGCTTGCAGAGCGAATTTTGGAGGTACGAGACATCCCTCGGGAGTCAGCGTTGCGTCTCTCTCGAGCGGTCGTTGAGGAAGCGGAACGGACCCTCTGCGACCGAGAACTTTCCGGAGTGACAATGGGCAATTTCGGCGTCGGTTCGCGAGGATCTGGCGACTTCTACGTGCACGAAAGAATTGCCAGCATCATCGGCAAAACGAGTGCGATTGTTGGCCCTGATCAGCTTGATGATTCTGGAGTGGTGAGAGCAAATGGCGACTTGATCGTCGTTACCGTAGACGGTATGCATTCACGGTTAAGTGATTTCCCGTTTCTCGCCGGATTCCACGTAACACGCGCATCCCTGCGGGACATCTATGTTATGGGTGCACGGCCAGTTGCTTTGTTCTCAGACATTCACTTGGCCGATGACGGTGATATTTCAAAGGTTTTTGACTATACGGCCGGAATCGGGGCGGTAGCTGAGGTCATGAATGTACCACTAGTTACAGGCAGCACCTTACGAGTCGGCGGTGACATGGTGATAGGTGATCGACTTACCGGCTGCGTTGGGGCGGTTGGAATTGCTAGTACAAAAGGCTTAACGGCGCGGGTCAACGCGCGCGAAGGTGACGTTATTCTTTTGACGGAGGGCGCTGGCGGAGGAACCATAACAGCCGCAGCGCTTTATAACGGGTGTCCAGAAGTGGTACAAGAAACGTTGAACTTGAAGTTTCTTCACGCATGCAATAAGTTGATCCAGGCTGGTTTGGTCACCAAGATACACGCGATGACCGACGTTACCAACGGCGGCATACGAGGGGACGCAGCGGAAATATCAAAAACGGCACGGGTAAAAATCGTCTTGGAAGAAGAGAAGGTGCGGCGCCTAATTAACCCTGCGGTTTTGAGGATGCTCGATGATCTGCAGATCGACTATATGGGGGTTTCTGTTGATTCCCTGCTTTTAGTTGTCCCTGCTGAGCTCGGAACGGCTATAAAAAGCGCCTTAAAGGGCATCATCAAAGTCGACGAAGTTGGTCATATAGCGCCAGGTAGCGGCGCTGAAGTGCTCCGCGCAGGT
>JBAULJ010000230.1:0-6404 GCA_049578125.1 Halobacteriota archaeon | reverse complement strand
ATACTATACTTTCTTCGTCATAAACGACGCTGTAGCCGTCATTTGCGGCAAACTCGCCGCCATAATTTACGGATTAATTGGCGTGCCGTTCTTCGTCACGTTTGCGATCTTCATCGTGTTTGTCGGTCTCATTCCGTCCATCGGACGCGCTCTCATTTACATCCCGATCGCAATTTGGCTCCTGATTCAAGGGCAGGCGGTTCAAGCCCTCCTCGTGCTCATTGCTAGCATTGTCATTTTCGAAGTGATCATTCGGTATATCATTCAGCCGCGGTGGATGGAACGGACCGGGAAAGTCCCGCGCGTGCTTTCGCTTATCGCGTTCACTTTCGCCCTTGCGTCGTTTGGGGTAGTCGGGTTTGCAATCGGGCCGGCAATCATGGGCTTTGCCCTTGCTATGTGGCGAACATACAAGGACATTCTAAAAGAGCGTGAAGAGCAGATGCCAAGCCCCGAACAAGCAGCGGTGTTATAGCGGCTCTTTATTCTTTCAGTAATTCATTGACGCAGCTCTATTATTTCGATTTTCCTTTGCGCACGTATCACACACAGACGACACATCCCGACTCTCCTCAGAGCTCTTGGCGTAGCACTGCTACGTGTTAAGACACCAAAAACGAGTCGCTGACAGAACGGAACAAGTTGAGGGACGTGATCTACCAGGGCAGGCTGCACGACCGCCAGCAGGCAAAGGCGTGACACACTTCAAACTACGCGAGCTTGGTTATTCAACGCTCCGGAAGCTGCGAATCCGCTATAGCTCGGCAGAGGCCATTATGCTTGCTAACTTGAACCTTCAGAGTGCGTCTTTTGCTATTTATCGCCACTAGAGCCGTTCAAGCTGACCATTATGGTAGCTCAAGGCGTTCGTGAGAAGGCGCGACGGGTCAAGGAGTGCCAGCGACTGGCGGCGGCGACTGCTCGGCGAGCGCATCTTCTTCCTTTCGCTTATCTTGGTAGGTCCGGTACAGCGCGAGAGCAAACCCATACACCGCCGGCCCCACAACGACCCCAACAAGGCCGAGCGCTGCAAAGGGAATAACGTAAGCGAGGAGGGCAACGGGTTTTGGTATGCCCGCCCTGCCGCGACGCCCCAAGAACGGTATGATGTAGATGCCGACGATGAGTTGGAATATAATGATGCTTACAATGAGCACCCAGAGTGCTTTTATCGGGTCCCCAATAACCAAGAAGTAGAGAGACACGGGGACGTAGATGAGAGCCCTCCCGATGATCGGGATGACCCCGACCGTGAGCATGAGGAATGCGAGCGTAAACGCATATGGCACGCCGATTATTGGGAAGAAGAAGAGGGCGATGATACCGCTGATCACAGCTGCAAGAATATAGTTGACATAGAGGGCGTGGTATATCGAATTGAGGTGACCTAAGAACGCGTTCACGGTGCCCTTGTGGTCACGAGGCGCGAGGGACTTGAACTCTGCTACGATGTGATCGCCGTTGACGAGCAGGTACCAGACCAAAAGGGTGACGATGAACAGCTGAAAGATATACAGCGGCGCTGATTTAATAATGCCATTTATGATGTCTAATGCGGCAGTAACGAACGCAGTGAGGATATTTGATCCCGCCTGTCCCGCGTCGGCCGTGACGTTTGTCACTACGGGAACCCCGCCAAGGCCAAGGAAGTTCGCAAACGCGTTGCCCAGCGTTGTATTTGCAGTTCCCGTCGCGAGCGAAAAACTCGTCAGTTCATTTGCGAGTATATAGACGACTTGGAAGATCATTACCAAATATAGGACGATGATAAGGAGCATGACGAGGAACGATGACAGCACACGTCTGTGGATGCGCCGCTCAAGCCACCGTGCCGGGAACCAGAGGATGTACGCGGCCCAGAGAGTCAGTAAGATAACGTTGACCCACGGCCAGGAAATGTATAGAACTAAAACCGTAGTGAAGAGCGCGATGAGCAGGAATACTGTAGAATAACGTCGTTCTGCAAAAAAAAGCCAATATCAATCACTTCTACCCTCCCGCTCTAGGTTATGCGCCGCGTTTAAGCGAAACAATTGACCAGTAATTGAAGGTTTTGTCTATATCAATTTTCTCATTTAGCACGCGCGCTTGCTGGTGATGTCAATTTTACCTTTCAGCTGATCAGAGTCTTGTCGCTTGCAGAAAGATCGAGTTGTTGTTAAAGTAACTCAAATTGTAAATCCTTTCGAGGGTCTGTCGTGCAGGACCTAGTACGCCTAGCCGACCGCACTCTTGGTGCCCAAAATACTTTAAGAAGTAAAACGGTTTCGTTTTGGTCGGAAACGGTCAAGAAGGAATTGGACTGAGCCCGACCGACCCGACACGATGAGTTCAAAAAAATCGGAATCAAAACAAAGGGGATTCACTCCTTAGAGATTCCAACGGTTTTCAATTACAAAAAAAGGCGATTTTTTATGTTATCTAAAAAGGTCGATTTGAGCACGAAGAAGGCATTAGAGACAGATCACACCACCACGTACGGCCGTCGCTATTTCGGCGAGAGTGTACCGAAATACGTCATGCCTGAAGAAGGCATGCCGGCGCGGGCCGCCTACCAACTGATTCACGATGAACTGAACCTTGATGGCAATCCCTCGTTGAATCTCGCCAGCTTTGTCACCACGTGGATGGAGCCAGAAGTGGATCAACTCATCGCGGAAAGCCTTGACAAAAACTACGTTGACAACGACGAGTATCCTCAAACCACGATAATACAGGAACGAGTGGTTAACATGCTCGCCCGCTTGTTCAACGCTCCTGAAGAGTGCGAATCAATTGGAACCGCCACCATAGGATCGTCAGAGGCCATTATGCTCGGCGTCTTGGCGCACAAATGGAGCTGGAGAAAGCGCCGAAAGGCTGAGGGAAAACCGTGGGATCATCCCAACATCGTCATGGGAGCTGACGTGCACACGGTATGGGAGAAGTTCGCCCGCTACTTCGACGTGGAACTGAAATTGATCCCGCTCCAAAAAGACACGTACATCGTCAGCGCGGATGAAGTCGCAAAGGAAATTGACGAGAACACCATTTGCGTTGCCGCGGTTCTCGGGACCACGTTTACCGGACAGATGGACCCTATCAAGGAGATCAACGACCTTCTCGTTGACATCAAGAAAACCAAGGGATGGGACATACCCCTGCACGTTGACGGTGCCAGTGGCGGATTTGTCGCACCGTTCGTCAATCCTGACCTCGATTGGGACTTCCGACTCGAACAGGTGAAGTCAATCAACGTGTCGGGCCACAAGTACGGCTTAGTCTACCCAGGAATCGGCTGGCTAGTCATGAGAGACAAAACAGATCTTCCTGACGAGTTGGTCTTTAAGGTGAACTATCTAGGAGGGGAGATGACTAACTACTCCCTCAACTTCTCGAAGGGCAGCAGCACCATTCTGGCCCAATACTACAACTTCATACGGCTGGGAAAAAGCGGCTACACGGATATCATGACAAACATGATGAACAACAGCCGCTACCTCGCCGAAAAGCTACACGAAACGGGCAAGTTTGAGATCATCAACAAACAAAAAACGCTCCCGCTCGTTGCCATTCGTTTGAAGGACGCACCTTTCACGGTCTTCCAGCTTTCTGATCAGCTCCGGCAAAAAGGTTGGATCGTGCCTGCTTACTATCTTCCTGAGAACGCGCAGGATGTCGCCGTGATGCGGATGGTAATTAAGGAGAACTTCAGCAGAGACATGGTAGAGCTGCTCTTTAGCGATATTATGGAGTCGTATCACAGGTTAGAACTATCAGAGACCGAGCGAGAAGAACGCGAGAAAGGCAAGGAAAACCTGAGTCTTTTATACTAGGGCCAGCATCTCCTTACCCGCGACGTCGGACGCTGTTGGCTGAGAGATCGCCCCTCAAATCCAAGGGCGCGCCTATCTCGCGAACGAATGCCTGAAAATAGGGGGTGCCGATAGCTTATGCAACACCCTCTGTTCCTTCAGGCCCGCATCGATGCGCGGGTAACGTCACATCTCACGTAAGGGGATTGAGGAACGAAGATTTGTTGCCCGGAAATTGGCCCACGTGAAATTTCGGCCGACGGTCAAATATCCACAATGACCTCATTTCTTCTAAAGATGCCAGGTATGAACGGCGGGTTGTACAAAGCGACAACAAAGTTTGACTTTGGTACAATGCCGTTCCGTGAGAGCCAAGCCCTAAGTTCTTCGGTTTTCTGAGCTGCGAGCTTCTCGTGCACACGGCCCGAGAATCGTATCGCGGCTGTTCTCCGGCTCTCGACGACCTTGAACGTGATCCGTGGATCTTGCGGCTCCGGGAGCGTCTCGAGAGTGAAATTCGATGGCATGGCAAAGGAGATTCTGTACGCGCGTTCTCCCGCCTGTTCTTCGGTTACTGGCGCAGTCATCGATATCTTTTCTGACGTCACCGGGGCCATCATAGGGATTTCCTCGGAGCTTGATACCTTTTCCTCGGACACGGGCGCCGTCATAGGGATCGATTCTTTTTTCCGGTTTCCTCCAAAAATGTAATGAGCAAGAATCTCAAATCCGTTCCTTAGCGCGCCATCAAAATCTGATTCCACGTCAACTTGGGCTATGATATATGACGAGTACGCTCTAATCTCAAAACCATCTTCCTTTTTTTCAATATCGTATGAGGGGGTCTCTACCATAGTCGTCTCCTCCATTCTGCCGCGTTTTCTTTTTATTGAAGAGTGCGATAGAGTTCGCTTCGCGTTGTGATATGCTTTGCCCCCCGTTCAAACGACGTCGACTCATTCCACCTGCGCTGTATTGCCCCGCCGACGGGCCCGTGCGTGTACTCACACTTAAGTGCTCGTCGATTCTCCCGTCGGAAGAAAACGAGTGGCAGAAAACCACAGAGCTACGTTCACCAGGCTTATGAGAACGGGTACTTCAATCAGCGGCCCAATGACAGCGGCAAACGCCTGCCCCGAACTGATGCCAAAGACGGCCACAGCGACTGCTATCGCGAGCTCAAAGTTGTTGCTCGCCGCAGTGAACGCTAGCGTGGTCGTCTGGGCGTAATTTATCCTTAGCCGCCAGCACAGGTAAAAGGTGGCGAAAAACATGACGAGGAATTACACGAGCAGCGGGATGGCGATCCGTACAACGTCGAGCGGGAGCGTTATGATGTAATTTCCCTTCAACGAGAACATAATGACGATGGTGTACAGCAGGGCAAGTAACGTCACAGGCCCGATCTTTGGCACGAAACGTGTCTCATACCATTCGCGCCCCTTTAAGCTTGAGCCCGGCATACCGCGTAAGCATCCCCGCAACGAAGGGAATTCCGAGATAGATCGCCACGGTTTTTGCAATCTCTCCGATAGATACGTTCACAACGGTCGCCTCTTGGAAAATGCCCAACCATTGTGGCAGTATCGTGATGAGGAAATAGGCGTAAGCCGAGTAGAAGAGTACCTGAAAGACGGAGTTTAGGGCGACGAGCGCCGCTGCATATTCGGAATCGCCGCCGGCGAGGCTGTTCCACACGATGACCATGGCGATGCACGGCGCGATGCCGATGAGGATGAGCCCGATCATGTACTCGGGATAGCTCCTCAGAAAAATTGCAGCTAGGGCGAACATGAAGAGCGGGGCTACCACCCAATTCAACAGAAGCGCTACGCCTAAGACCTTTGTGTTCCTAAAGACGAGTCCCAGTTCCTCGTAGCGCACCTTCGCCAAGGGAGGGTACATCGTGACGATGAGCCCGATGGCGATGGGGATAGAGGTTGTCCCCACCTGAAAGCTACTGAGCGCGGCCGGGATGCCCGGAATGAGGTAGCCGAGAAACACCCCTATGACCATCGCCAAAAATATCCACAGCGTCAGCAGCTCATTAAGGCGCGATAGTTTGGCCTTAGACTTCTCAGACATGTCATCATTGCGCGGAGTATTACCGCAGGTCAAGGATCACGAGGCAAACGTGGCATCAATCCAGTCCCTAATCTTGTCGCGCGCGCCTCTAAATTGGTCACACTGCTCACCACCTGATCCCGTAACTACGACTGGATCGTCGAAGGGATGATGGAAATACATCGCGGCGCCCGGAAAGATAGGGCAGTTCTCTTGCGCTTCAGCACACATGGTCACAACGCAGTCAACAGATACGTTATCGAACACGTCCACTGACTTTGCGCCTTGTGTGGAGATATCGATGCCCGCCTCCGCCATCACTGCTATTGCGCACGGATGCACCTTTGTCGGCTCGGGCCCGGCGCTATAAGCTTCATAGCGATCACTGTATAGAGCGTTGACAAACCCCTCGGCCATCTGCGATCGTACGGCATTATGGGTGCAGAGGAACAGGATTTTTTTCTTGCTCGCCATGTATTTGGGGGTCAATTCATATTAGTGGAACTCGATCTTTTGCGAATTTGCTTGTGCGATGGGGCTATAAAG
>JBAULJ010000229.1:0-6550 GCA_049578125.1 Halobacteriota archaeon | reverse complement strand
ACCAAAGATAGGTCGATCATCGGAGAGTTGTTGTGCGGAAACGTATTCGGCGAGCATTTTGATCGTCTCTGCGTCTAAATGCACCCTCCGCTGCTTCCCCCCTTTCGCCTTCGTGACGTTGATGATGCTGTTGTTTGGTTCGACGTCGCGTGGCGTGATGGTGAGTAACTCGTTCACTCGCACACCTGTTCGCCACAGGACCCGCAATATAAGGTAGTCTCGCGTGCTGCACTGATGAGCCGCTGTAAGCACCTGATCGACCTGCTCCTTTTCGAGGTAGTCGGTGATGTTCTTCACGATTGCCGAAAAAAAAAGAAAGTTATCGGCAATAACGCTTGCGATTTTGAGCGTTATTCATCACGCTGCGACAGTGTCCAGAAACTCGTCTACAAACCGACAAAAATTCAACCGCATGCGGCTAAAAGAGGAAGGCCGGAGCCACAAACATGACCCCGGCAGGTTTGCCGCACCACGATTCTTGAGGTGATCACGTGGTCTTGCGTGCGTAAGGAAGCGCGAAGCGGCATAAGTGTTTCCGACATTGGACAACGATTAATATAGAAGCGGTATGCCTTGTTCCGGTGGCGGATGTATTACACGAAGATCTCGGTCGTTTGGAGGGCATAAGGCCATGCTACTTACCGATGAGAGAGGCCAAACTCGTGAGGCATCACGTGAATAGGAACCCTGCATCTCCCATCGCAGCGACCTTATGCGCGTCTCCTTCTCTGTTCTTTCAATATAAGCATATGGAACTCAGAAATGGCGCTATTTTAAAAAATAACGCTATAAGCAATACACGGCAGCCGAGGAGAAGTATGACCGTGAGCTCAACGCTGCTTTAAAGCAAGACCAAGAAGCTCGAGGCTTTATAGACCAGCTGAGGCAGGAATTAACGGCGCTTGAGAAGGAGAAGAAGGACACTCAAGCACTTGTTGAGGCAATAGGACGTTCAAAAATGCGGCCCAAGGTCTTTGGGGCTGAGCAGCTCCTAAGCTATGGTGACCAGCGCAGGAAGTGCTTCTTGGGGTGCTAATGGAGAATAAACAGGCAGTTATACAGCCGCCCAACGGCCCCAGCAGCACAGACATTAGGCTAATCTGTGAGGTCTTTGAGTTAAGGCTTCCAGTTCAGCTAGCTTAGTTTAGTTTTGGCAATGACCTTAGCTGCGAGCCAATAACACCGCGCGCTATCCTCCGTCCCGCGCGGCTACATATATACGCGACGACCGGCGGCGTGCAGTTATGGTCTATCATACCTGGCGCTGCTCAAAGCCGCATCAACTAGGCGGGAGGTTTCCTTCGTTTGGTCACACTTCCCATGAATCGCGAAGCGGAACCGCCGCCGCTAAGTTGTTTATGACAGCTATATGCAATGCTGTCCCCTTCTTTTTCTAAAACTGACTGGTAGAAAAAGTATATAAAGCCGCTTCTGAGAAATAGTCCACTCTAGCAGCATTTTAAGACCACTAAATCGATAAAAGAAGCGTATAAGCGGATCCTTTTGGGTCTATTATCTGCAAGTTTACGTGCGAGGGTAAAAAACAGCTCAAAAGGTGGGGGTAATTGACCCCAGAGTATGTAGAAAATACTACTTTTTCACGAAACGCTACTTTTGGACTGCACGTTGCATAGCTGTAATGCGATCGCCGTAACAAGCGCCCGTCACAACAACATTTATCCCCTTAGAGCGCCTTTTTACGTGTTTTAGAAAAACGGCGGTCGCTACTACCGCCGACAACATGAAATGAGGTGAAAGAAATAGCGAAATTTATGGTCATGTGGCGCTACAACCCGATGGCGCCGTGGCCGGCCGACCCGACTGAAATTGCAAAGATGTGGGAGATGATGTGGGCAGGGATTGACAACAACTTGAAGACAGGTGAAACGCTAGAGCTCGGCTACTTCGCAAACGCAACATCAGGATACGGAATCTCGAGCGGAGAAACCAAAGATCAGTTCAGGCACGCGTACTCATTCTACCCCTTCTTTGATATCGAGGTGCACGAAATAGTGCCCTACGAAACAGGAAAGGAAATCATGAAAGGGGTTATGAAAGCCCAAGCAGAAGCAATGAAGCGGTAATTCTGCGTGAATAGGAGGGGGCGATCGCGCTTCCTTTCCTTCTTTTTTCCTTTTTGAAGATTATGAAGTAGGCCCTGAGCAGTTCTTATTGGAAAAATAAGCTGTTAGAACTGCACGTTTGCATACGCTTCCTGCACACCCTTATCATTGAACTGCAGGTAGATTGCTGTTATGTTTATGTTGGTATGCCCCAGCACCTGCTGTAGTCCTTCGCTGCAGCTACCCAATGTGCCCTCTCACGCTCAGGTGTGACAAAGACACGCTGTCACGCTTTTCCACGAAATCGCTGCCTCACGCGGCCTTATGAGACTACTTGGCACAGTAAGGATTGGAGATGAACATTATGGCAACGAACAAAAATGTCTGCTACTATGGTCTTCACATTGGCTGCCTGAATGCAACCAATCCCAATTGCAGAACGTGCGCGGAACACTTGACCAACGCGGTGAACTATGTGGCTCGCGAAGCGACAACCTGGAGTGTTGGAACACACAACGACGGAGACAGAGCACGCTACCCATTGAGGCCGCGTGGTCGTCACGTGAGTGCCTTCTCGCGGAGCGGATAGCTGAGAAAACGAGTTTGGACCGGAGGTGAATGTTATGGCAACAAGACAAACTGCCCGGGATTACGCCCTTCACGCGGGCTGCCTTCTCACGTCTATTGCAGTCAATCTTGCCGTCAATCGGGGGGTCCATCTCGTTAGTGACCTCGTGCCCGCCCTCGCGCTCAACCTTGATTTCTCGGGCTATCTCCTCATCACTATAGCCACCGAACTCACTGCGGAGTTTAGCTGGTTTTTTGCGGCCACATTCTTGCCGCGCATAAAAAAATACCTGTCCTTAAAACGGCACTCGCTCGTAGATTTCCTGCAGGTCCTTATCTTCAAACTGCATCCTTATCTTCAAACTGCAGATACACGGCCGTTTTGGTAATATTAGAATGACCTAGCACCTGCTGCAGGCGCCGTATGTCAACTCCCTGCCGCACGCTGTTAATAGCAAAGCCGTGCCTGAATGTGTGCGGGTGAATGTTCTTGCCTACTAGTTTGCATACTTGTTTATGATGGCCCGGACCCACTGCTGCGTTATCGGGAATAGCGGCTCTTCTTCACCTATAGTATTGGCATCAATGTAGGCCTGCAGCTGGGACTTTGGTGACGGAACGTCTGGCACCGGCCAATACCCTACGCACAATTATGCACCAGGCACGTGGACCGTTACGCTCACCGTCACCGACAACGACGGAGCACAGGCCTCTGTCTCCCACGATGTAACGGTAATTCCCATCATCTATCCTGGACCGTAGGTGTTAGTGCCTACGGCTTTTCTTTTTTCAAACGTTACAACTAGATTTATTTCGTGAACGCTCGAGTCTATGCTAATGGACGTTAGCCGGTTAAACATATGATCGAGCAAATACAAAGGCCGCAAAGGACGAACAAGTTGCTGCTTGAGGTGGGATAATGACACAACAGGAGACTGAAGAAGCGCTTAATGAAAAACGGACCAGTTTGGACGGCTTGAGAGTCTATATCAACGTGTGGAAATCAGCTGCAAGCCTAGCTGTTGCTAGGAACCGCCGGGATGAGAATGGGCGATACTACGAACAAGTCAAAGCCTTAGTGGACCTTGAGAGCATAGGCCTTGCATATCAAGACCTTATTGATGCCGTTGAGCAGCAGGGAACTATCAGTAGGTCAGGATGGTATAGAATCACACCAAAGATACAGAAGGCTGTTCACGAGCACGCAGACGTAGTGAAAGCCCTATGGAGCGACGTGAGCAGCGAACGTAAGCGTGAGTAGCGAACGGCGCGCCCTACAGAATATGCACTCGATCTGCACGCACACGATATGCTTTCGAAGCCCTAGAAGTCGCACGCGTAGCCGATTATCCGGCTGCGGTACGGTTTTCAACCACTTAATTAACGCTGCTGTGCCGGGGGCGAGACAAGCTGTTCACCGCGTTGGCAAGGCGCTCTGCACACTTGTTACAGTTCGGATCGTTTGTGTGCAAGCAGCCGAAGTGGAGGCCATACCAGCAGGCCCCGTTTTTTATGGTCGTTGCATTCGTTGCCATCACGTTCACCTCCGATCAGAACTACACAGAGTAGTTTCATAAGGCCGCGTGAGGCACGGATTGCGTGGGAAAGCGTGACAGTGCCTTTATGTCACACGCTAACGGTGGGGCGGCTTGCGCGGGAAATGCTCAGTACTATCCCGCATGTTGACGTCAGTGCTTAACGTAGTGAGCTAAAAAATAACCATCCAACTTAATCGCCGCACCGTTTACAGTCTAAGAAGAAGAAGAAAAGAAGCGGAAAAAGAATTTTTTTACGAAGGCTAACGTGGAGCCGCATAGAAATTTTTAGGTTGCCCTCAATGTCATAGTTGGCGTACCTTTAGAGATCAGCGGCGGTAACGCTGCAAAGCCCCATACGTAAAGATTCGGTTGTGCTTGTTTAGGGGCAAGTAATCAAGGCAGCGATATATCGCGTGAATTGACCATTTATCTATTGAAGCTTGGTTAACGCTCGTCGCCCGGAATTACGGCCGGTTTGACGCTATTATTGACGTCAGAAAAAATCGATCAAGCTATTATCGAGCGTGGCTCATGTAAAAAACACGGAAGTGTCAAGAGAACGAGACGGGGCATGCCGGCCAAAGCAAGAACCCCGGCCCGTGCATATTCTCAACAAGGGTTCCTTGAACGTCTCCCGATTTAAAGTTTGGGATTCCCTTGTTGTTATTTCTGCCGTCGCTCGTTCTCAGGTGAAGAGTGAACGAAACAGACCAAAAAATTCTTGAAAAGCCCGAGCGTGACCCCTCGGACAGTAGGAACCATGCTTCTGACCTCGAGGACGACCTTGACGCGTCTGTTGATCGCACCGCTCGGTACGAGGAGGGAAAGGATGATTGAGAAAGAACTAGTCTTAACAGGCAGCGACGCGGAGTTATTGAGCCGTGCGCTTGCAGAAGTCAAAACAAAATTCTATGAGGATTCTGAGGCTCGATTAGATGATACTCAAGCGCTGGATGCACTGGTTTCGTGTTTCAGAAATGCAGAAAAAGAAGGACGTGAGAAAGAAGGACATCACGCGCATCTTAACTTCTTAAGTAAGCGCCTTTTCCTGGGCACGCTTCTCGATAGGCCTAGCGGCGCGGAAAGAAAGTGACGCGCGGGGCAGGCCTCTGCCGCAGTCGTCTGCAGCAGCATCGTGCTCGAGTTCCCGCAAGCGCCGGATTAAAAACTGAAAGGGAGTTGCACAACTCCCGCTCTTTTCTCTAAGCGGAGTCCCTCGCGTGGAGCCATCGCTTCCAATTTTCGTCCTTTGGGAAACCTCACGTCGAACTTCGGACGGGTCGCAGCGTCAAAATATAGCATGCTATCACGAAGAAAATGGGGTATTGACGCGGCTAAGAAAAAGATATGGGCCAAACGGGAAACTACTCGAAAATTCGCCTAAAATCATGGGAGACCTTGAGCCGCTCCAGCGTTCTTGCTGTGTCCTTTTGTGCGTAGGACGTCGCTGCTACGTTGCTGCTATCGAAAAATTTCCCATCTAGCCCACATAATTTGTGGTTTTGTGGTCTTGAGGGGGTCAACAGGGTTCGACGCTTGAAGTTTCGGGAGTTTCGGGTACTCGAAAAAAGAGACTTGAAAAAAGAGTTAGCGGATAAAGAGGCTGCCGCCACCAAGTGCGGTTCATTATCACGTTCCCCAGTCGACGGGCCAAGAACAGGGCGTGCAGTGACACGTTCGCAGTGAAAAACAAGACGTTTAGCAGTAGTATAAAAAAGCCGACGATTATCAGGAGTTTGAGTAACACGAGTTTTCCTAACATATCTTCCTCTTCCTCTTGAGCTGTGCGTGCCTAAAACGTAGTGATTAAGGATAAGTTTTGCCTTCTCCCGATAGTGCAAAGCGTCTGCCAGGCTGCCCACGTCATCAGAATGATGCGTCCACGAAAGGCGTGCCGTGGAAACGCTAAAGATTTGCAATGGGAAAAAGCTCGCCAAAACTATACCAAAAGTGCGCCACTATGCAAAATTACTATGCTGATCCTTTTGTCTCGAGCTCCTCGCAAAAGTCAATTTGCGAACGCCGCTTTACCAAAAGAGGCTTTTAAAAAATTATAAGAAATTTTATATATAATTATTAATATTTTAATTTGACTTTCTAATCGAAACCTAGCCAGCCGCATTCTTTCAGCTTGGAAGCCAGTCCAGATTCACACAGTCACTGACTCTTGGAAGATATGCCCATCAAAAAGGGTTCAAATTACTGGCGTGCTTGTACATTTACCCGCAAGCAAGCTTTTTCGAGTGCCCAGGTTTGCCATTCTTTCAAAAAAACATCAAGCGACCCAATGTTGATGCAGAATTATCTCGCTTCTCGCTTGAAATGGATACAAAAATTGATTTTGTCTAATAACAATCTGTTAAACAACGACGAAGCGAAAGC
>JBAULJ010000228.1:0-2883 GCA_049578125.1 Halobacteriota archaeon | reverse complement strand
AGGCAATCCGATGTCTGTACGAGCTTCGCGTCTTTTCCAAGTATCGATAAAGTCGACCGCTCTCCAGCTCAATGAATCTCTTCTTGACGGACAGGACGTTGCAATTGCCAAGCACGAAATCGTAGTTAGCAAAGGGATATTCAGTATCGAGTTCCCGCGGCGTGACGCCGCACGTGCCAAATGCAACGACGTGTACTTCTTCTGGGGCCAAAACGCTGAAAATGACTTCGTCATAATTCCTGTGACTAGGACTCGTGTGATACGGCTTCACCTTAGCACACGGCACAAAAACGCAAACGTCGCGCACGGGTGCCGTATATTCGCGCAGCACGTACTCATTTGCTCTGACCATGTCAGGATGGGAGAAGACTTTCTCCCCAACCAGCGGCGCGGCTGAGCGTTCTGATTCAGGAATAATCATTAAGCGGCAAAACCGAGTGACCTACAGAAGGCTCAGGCTTTTAAGTTCTTTGACGATTCGATCGACCGCATTGGCCGCATCTTCGGGCTTTCGCCCGCCCGTGACGACCAGTTTGCCGGAGCCAAACAAGAGAACTACCACTTTAGGGTCCGACAACCGGTACACGAGACCGGGAAACTGTTCCGGCTCGTACTCAATGTTTTCAAGCCCGAGGCCGATGGCAATTGCATTTAGATTCAAAACTGAGTGAAGATCCGCGGACGCGACGATGTTTTGCACCTTGATCTCCGGCATTCCCTTCACGTCGATTCCGATATTTCGTAGACTTTGAAATACGTTTTCCAGACCCTTGTACACGTCATCTATGCTCTTTGCACCCGTACAAACAATTTTTCCCGATCGAAAGATGAGTGCGGCGGTCTTCGGGTCCTTGGTGCGGTAGACGAGGCCGGGAAACTGTTCAGGATCGTAATCGGCGCCTTCCAAAGCAAGCGTTACTTGCTTAAGATTTATTTCTTGCCCAATGCCGGTCGAGGCAACCACATTTTCAATCTTGATAGTGTCCCGCGGTTCAACCGTTGCGTCTCCAACCATTGCGTCTCCCTTCCTTCCAACCATAACTTCCCCCTTCCTTGTTGCTTTATAAAGGCTTTTTATATATAACGTTAAGGGGCGCTCGCTGCTGTTCTGAAAGAAAATCGGGCCAAAATCTCGCTTGCTTGGCAATTACACGTGCACAGCAATTTTATCTACCTCGGGCGTTAAGTGTACACTCATGTCGGAGCAGCGGCACAGCTCAGGGAAACAGTTGAGAGGCCGCATAAGCCGACCAACTCTTGAATTTCTGGACGAACCGGAAGTCACGCGCGATGAGCTAAACAGCATCTCGCGGGCACAACTGATATCACCGACACAACGACATGAGACTTGCATTCGAGCTGTCCGGAGAGAATGAAACCATTCCGAGAGCTGAGGTTCTCGCCATCTTCCGCGGCGTCGTGGCGCGAGAGATAGAGCGCGTGCTGGTTATGGATGTCGAAATCTACGATCAAACGCTGGGTAATCGACTTGCGATGACGCACGCAGTAATCGAGGTAAAGGATATGTGTGCACAGAAGCTCGCGTCTATTTACCAAGCAGCCCAAAGCATTGAGCTACCTCGTGTCAGCGTCGCTGTCCGGGCTAAGCGAATTGGACACGGTCTAAGAAGCGTTGACGTGGAGGCTACGATCGGGAAGGCGCTTGCTGAGCGCGGATATGAGATCGACCTTGCCCATCCGCAGCTTCTTGTGAGGGCATTGCTCAGCGAAGATGTTTGCATAATCGGTACGACGCCAACAATGATCGACCGCTCTCGCTTCGAATCGCGGCGCCCCCGTCTTCGGCCTTATTTCTATCCGGGCGTGCTGCTGCCTCGGATCGCACGAGCCGCAGTAAACCTCACTGGCATAAACACAAATGAGCTCCTATTCGACCCCTTTTGTGGCACCGGAGGTTTGCTTCTAGAAGCGGGACTCATCGGGGCAGCTGTCGTAGGGTCAGATGTTGATAGTAGGATGGTGTTCGGAACAAAGATGAATCTCGATTATTATGATGTCGAGAGCGCTCTGCTCGTTCAGGACGCTCAGCGATTGGCACTGAGAGACGAATGTGTGGACGCCGTGACAACCGATCTCCCATACGGGCGTTCTGTCAGCATACGCGCCCAGTCGCTGAATCAACTGACGGTTACGGCTTTGGATGAGATCCTTCGCGTGCTTAAGTGCGACGCGCGTGCGGTTTTGATATCGCACAGCCCGATTGAGCGTGAGATTTTAGATGCAGGTTTCACAATTGAGGAGCGTCACGCTCAATACGTTCACAAGAGTTTAACGAGGGAAATCGTTGTGGTGCGCAAATGAGTACGAGCGATCGGTGACGGCGCAGAGCGATCATCTGAGTCCCATCCCTTAGTGGCTACTATGCCATCCGGGCCGCCTCCGACGAGACGCTTGCTAAACGCAGCTGCGTCAATTTTGAAACGAGAACTTGACCGCGCCCGACCGTCCCACGACGGTTCCTAACAGAAATACGCGCACACTGAAGATAAGAAGAGTGAAATCCACCCTACACGCGATGCATATAACGGAAGATGTCTTCGTGCTGGGCGGTGACTCGCACCCCCTGAGCCGCGCCAATCGATTCCAGTCCTTTGTTTAACTCTTCAAAGTTTGCCGAACCTATGTTGACGATCATGATCATTGTGAACACCCCAGACACCACGGTCTGGCTAATGTCTTCGATGTTGGCATTGGCAGTCGCTAGCAGGCTTGTCAAGGCTGCGACGATCCCGGGATGGTCAGAGCCCGTGACCGTTATGACGATCCGCTCGTTACGCTTGGAGCTGGCCACGTTCAACCCACCTTCTTACCTAATTCTGGTGCCTGAAGGCACCTTTTGCCACGGTCGAATGAGTACTGCTC
>JBAULJ010000227.1:0-5011 GCA_049578125.1 Halobacteriota archaeon | reverse complement strand
GCTTAGCCAATGCCTATTCACCTCCCTTTGCTCGTGGAAAAAATAAACCAAAAACGTAACACGTTGACGATACGGCTTAATGCTTTCTAGTCAGTTTTGCGAATCTTTGACCACCCCCAACCCGCTGAACCCCATAGTACAGCTGCAAGCAAGGAAAAGAAGCCCCCCACAATAAGCGTTCCAGTGTTGTGATCAGCATAGTACATAAGGAGGAACGCGGTAGCAGGCCAAGAAGCAATGATGGCTGCAACCGTCAGTATCACGCTCCCAACAACCGCCATAGCGTCTATTTTTGTGCCTGAATCCATTTGAACCATAGCCACCTTTATTTTCGATCTTCAATGAACAGAAGGATGATGACTATTAGCGTAAAAATGACCCATCCGCTCCCGGACTATGATACCGCCCCTATTATCATTAACGTATTCTGGTTCTTAAGCGCATCCTGATGTAACGCTGCTTGGTGTAGTGTCAGGGCTTATGCTCCTTCGGCTTTCGGTATTCACGAATTGCATAGACAGCCCACGCTAAGCACGTGCAGATTATAGAGAGTATCGTTATTCTAGAGACGGTCTGCGTTAAGGGGATATTGTCCACATTAAGAACTGCGAACACCGCGACGATCACGAACATGCCGATCATCCAGAGAGAGAAAGCCTAACACCGCGACGATCACGAACATGCCGATCATCCAGAGAGAGAAAGCCTGTCCTATTCTTGCATACGTATTCAAGGTGATGCTCCTCCAAAGTTCAAACTATGAAGTTGGTGCTATATAAATAAGAATAGGAATCGTTAAGGCACCGCTCACTTCTTGCATTAGCGTATGCAATTGAACCCAATAACTGCGACAATTGTTCTTTTTCTTGTGGTTGTCTCTTTGTTAGTAGCAGGTTGCACGGTGATTCTGCCCGAATCACAGAATGCACCGCACAATGCAACCACAAAAGTCGCCAGTAGCGGCAACCTAACGGTCAGTGTACAGGCATTGGGGGAGCGACAGCGGTACAGCGTGAGTCAACTCATCTCGTACAGTGCGAAGCAAGGCTACAAACTGGCGGTTTACGACGTTAACATCACCAATCTCGACGGAGCGCGACAGGCGGGCAATACGACGTTTTTCACGCTCACGGCTGGCAACGGGACAACCTATCAGGCCGCCCTAAATACTCTGTCGCCTCGGGCATTAGGTCAGGGGGAGACCCTTCAAGGACAGGTCGTTTTTGAAATACCGCAGAACGCGACGCTCAAATCTTTGACCTATGACGATGGGACTACAAAAATCGTTACGACGCTATGATGCGTGATCTCATATGAAATCAATAGCTGTGATAACTGTTCTTTTTCTTGTAGTCGCATCTTTGCTAGTATCGGGTTGCACTACAAGCACTACAAGCACTACCAACCTAACACCTAGCACTACGCCAAGCACAACAACACACGATGCTTTTTTGGAAAATTATCTTGCGGAGTACAAAAACCAGACGGATAAGAACCTAAGCATCAAGGCATGGGAACTCACGTGGCTTAACAGCACGTCCGCACGCTTGGAATTGACAACGCTCAATAAAACCACAAATGTGACCGTGAACGCTGTCCAGACATTTATCGTATTTCCAATGACACTAGACGCGACAAATTACCTTAACGCTATGAACAAAACGGCATTTAGCTTGACCAGCACGGTATACGAAAGAGGGAGTAGGGAGACTTATCTGAAGGCACTTGACCACGCACCGCAGGTTTATAAAGAATACGTGGACTCCGAAGGAAGTCCGCTCAATCTCTCCGAATATAAGCTTCACCGGATTGAACAAGCCGATAACCTCGTCATAGTAACTACACAAAAAGTATTGAGTTAGTCCTTATATCGGAAAGCATCACCCTAGCCCTTCTGCAATAGACAGTGTTCCTTCAATGAACTTGGCTCTGAACCAGTATGGATCGATTGGCTTTCAGGAATCCTCGCACCAATCTTATCTGCTCTCCAGCTTTCCATGCGGTCCTTTCCATCCGTCTGCTCTCTTCAGGAACTCCTCATAACCGTTGTCCTTGATGAATTCGAGCTGTTTCTTGTACTGCCCATATTTCCATCCCCTTTTGCCCCAGAACTTACTCAGGATCTCACAAGGACAATCAGGACAATCGGCGCAGGTCTCCGATCCATTTTCCCTGAAACAGCAGACCTTGATCTCGCATTTGGCCTTGCTCAAGTCCCTCTCGCCATGTTCATACCCTAACTTGCAGCCTCGGCAAGTCCTTTCATCGGGATACTTCTCCTTCTGCTGTTTCATGCAAGTTCTGCAGTACGCGCCGCAACAACCGATCTCTCTAATCGTCATAGTGTCACACTCAGTGATTAATCCCCTATCTCCTCATAATCTTTTACGATGGCCTGGCATCGCGCATCGCATCAGAGTGCGAGAAGCAAGAAAATCAGGAGGGCACAAGTTGTTGCGCATATCGAGGACAGCCTCCATAGACATGCACGCTTTGAAAACGTATGGGGCAGCCGAATCGTTGGGTAGCTGTAACCTACTTTCGCACGGTGGAGTTAGTTTGCTGCGGTGGATCTCAAATAGCTCGTGTTTAGGAAGCGCAACGTCAGTAAGAAACTACGCTTCCCAATTGGTAGCACTTCCGTAAAAGCTTTTCAGCAGCCAAAGCTTTGATCGTTCTCGTAGTCCGCTACTTCCGATATGACTCATCGATTTCCACGCAATCGTTGTATGTGGTATAGTGTAAATGAGGGGGCGTCTTCCTGAATAATGACTAACGAAGAGCAGTGCGGAAGCGGGCTTGCGGATTATATAATCCTAGGGAGAGGAAAGCGGTGATAAGGCAGCGCAGAATAGATGATCCACATTGCTATGGCGCTTACAACCCATCAGCAAACTGGCGTAGCTTGTCTTGATAAGCACCTTTCTTGACCTCCTTGTCACGAAGGGCAAGAACATTTACCGGACGTCTCTCACAGAGCGCTTCCATCTCATCAAACAACTGAGGATTCTCGGTGCCCCCTTGTGTGCAAAAAAATGCTACCCGTTTGAACTTCGACTTATTGGTGGTGATATAGGTTCGCATAGCGCTTGACAAGGTGCCGCCCCAGATGGGCGTGCCGAGTATCACCAAATCGTATGACGCGGGGTCGTGCTTGATGTCTGCGAGCGTCGTGAGTTTTTTTGCCTGTGCATCCCTTCCGGTCGTTATTAAGCCCAGAGGCCCGCTGCGTTTTTTTGTGTCAAGGAGTTCTTCACTGTCGCAGTCAAGCATCTCAGCGAGAGTTTCCCCTACCCGTTTGGTTGCCCCTGTTCGTGAATAAAATACCACCAAAGGCTTCATTGCGGTTCCATCGTTAATCCGTTCACTTGCTTAAAACTTTTTGCGGCAGCATGCAATTCGATGAAGGTTTTTGCTCTAGGAACAATGTGGTAGTGTAACGCTGCCTCGATGGGGGCTATTGGAAACGCTGTGCTGTCGCTTCATCCGAAGCGCCGGTTTTGACGAATTCTGAGCCCAGCGCCGCCGCGGCGTCGGCAATGATCATGTCCTCCGCCTCGCTGAAGCGACGCTCAAATAGATCGAATAGAGGCAGTACACGTGCAACTTGAGCTAGCACCGCTTGGAAATAATACGAGGATCCGCTGTCAGGACGTGAGCGTGACCTCTGTATGCAGTCTATAGGGCGCTTGAATCGGTTTCAAAGATCGAGCCGAGCTCCTTGCACCAACAAACCAGTAAAATAACACTCAATGGCACAAGACGAAGAAATCAGATCACGTCGTTGCGTTGGCCGCGTTAAATATGAGCTGCGCATCCCCTAGCTCATTTGAAAGTGTCAGCTGGTCATTGTTTATCGCGTACGCCGTCACGTTCTTGAGCAGCAGTAGATAGGTGGTCTCCTGTGTCATTACGCCATCGGGAGCAGTGCAATACATAAGCGTCGAAGTGATCGATGAGATTGCTATTCCGTTTCCGGAGAGCTGATAGCCGGCAGAGTAGCGATTGCACCCAGCAGAACCAGTGATATTTCCGTTGTCAAAGGTGGCGGTGACGGTTGTATTGGAAAGCAGGTTTTCCTGACCCGTTTCGGTAGCGAATGAGGTCAGCGCCCACGCCGTCGGCTCAAGCCGATAAGACGGCGTAGATGGAGCCGACGAAGGATGTGGCGACGGGCTCACGCTATTTGCACAACCGCTTACCGATAACATGAGGAGTAATAAGACGCTCATTAGCAAAATAGTAGAGTTTTTGGCCATAGAATCCATCTTGTTTTGGCAGGTATCGCCGTTGTGTTGGTTTGCCCGCAAGTGTGCCGTTTTTGGTACAGCGTCGCTCGTGAACACCGACTATCTTCGTTTTCGCGTGAATCGTGCTTAAGCATTTCTGTCTCTCTGATTATTCTGATTTATCTGAAAAATATAAATAGACGAACAACCATGTGTCATGTAGCTATGCGAAAACAAGCCTCGTATTGTGTGCCTGGTGATGCCGGCAAGAATAACTGCAAGGTTGAAGCGGTTGTGAGCGTCGACGACCGCGGGCAGATGGTGCTGCCCAAGGAGCTGCGCGACCGCGCCCAGATACGGGCAGGGGACAAGCTGGCGGTCGTCGGCTGCGAACGAGACGGCGACATCTGCTGCATCTCTCTGATCAAGGTCGAGGAACTTTCTGCAACAGTGAAGGGCTTTTTAGGCCCCATTTTTGAGGACGTACTGTGAGGAGGATAGTGATGGAAGAAGACAAGATTAAGAGCGTCGTGCGCGACGCGTACGCAAAGGTCGCGAAGCGTGAGAGCGAGAGCCACAAGGTCATCCCGGTGAGGACGTGTTGCGGGAGCAGCAACAGCGATCTCGCGCACGGCATTAGCCGGGCAGTGGGGTATAACGAAGACGAGCTTACGTCAGTGCCAGAAGGGGCAAACCTCGGTCTCGGCTGTGGCAACCCCACCGCGTTGGCCGGGTTACACGAAGGCGAGACGGTGCTCGACCTTGGATCGGGCGCGGGGTTC
>JBAULJ010000226.1:0-15738 GCA_049578125.1 Halobacteriota archaeon | reverse complement strand
GAACTAAGGGGGGTCGCGTTGAGCGCGCTGACATTCGTCTGGCCCGTCGCTGCGGGATTGACCTGCACAGCTGTCGAAGGTCGTGTTGCTCCAAGGGCTAAGTTGCGCTGGACCTGATTCCCAAACCCTTCAGGGACGATGAGCATACCGCTTATTCTATTTGATTTTATGTACGTGTCAGCATTCTCGCTTGCATTGACCATATGGACTTTGAATGCATTTGTTGAGTTTACCGCTTTGATAAAAGCGACAGAAATGTCCGAACCGTCTTTGTTTTGAACTGCGAGCTCGTATTGGACATTGCCTCCGCTAAATATCGAACCAAAGATGAGCATAAGGATTATAGGGAAGGCGAGCACCCAGAAAAACGAGCTACGTCCTCTAAAAAAGATTTTCAAGCTGCTGATGAAATCGATGTAAATTCGGGATAGTTTCAAGAAACCCCCTCCCGATCTGTCGCGGTGAGATCGAGGAAAACGTCTTCAAGAGAAGGCTTTTTCATCTCGAGCTCATCAAAGGCGATTTGCCTTTGATCGAGTAGCTCAACGATTTTGGCTAGATCTTTTTTGTCACGCAGCGGCACGACGACGTCACTGTTGTTCAGTTCTGTCCCTGCCCACTGAACGCTCAAAGCCTCAAATGCGCCCGTGTTGCCACCGTGTATGACGAGCTTTGCCAGGCAGCCGTGGTTCTTGATCAGGTTTGTGGTCGTGTCCATGGCCCTGATCTTGCCGTCGAGAATGATCGCTACGACGTCTGCAAGAGTCTCTGCCTCCTCCATATAGTGGGTGGTTAAGAACACCGTTTTTCCCTCGTCGCGCAATTTTGTTATTATCTCCCACACACCTCTCCGCGCTTTGGGGTCAAGCCCTTCGGTTGGCTCGTCCAAGAAGACGACTTGAGGGTCGTTCACTAGAGCGATTGCCACACCTAGTCGTTGTTTCAAGCCGCCTGAAAGGTTCTTGTACAGCGTGTTTGCCTTGTCCACTAAATCCACCGACGAGATCAACTCGTCTATGTCCCGAGGATTGTCATACATCGTTGCGTAGTACTTCAAGCTCTCACGAACGGTCAGGCGATCAAACGTATTAAACTCCTGTGGCAGGACGCCGATTCTCTTTCTAATCTCATTCTGGTCTTTTGTAATATCCAGTCCCAAGACGGAAGCAGTTCCGGCCGACGGTTTTCGCAGGCATTCCAATATCTCGACGGTCGTGGTTTTCCCGGCGCCATTGGGCCCCAAGAATGCAAATATCACGCCAAACGGTATTTTAAAAGATATATGATCGACAGCTCTAATGCTGCCGTACTCCTTGGCGAGTCCTACAATTTCGATTGCCCAGTTTGTTTTGTCGTTCATGCGATATCGCCCTGAGTAGAACGTTTCTTAGAAACGTTAGAAAGAGAAAGCCAAGCTTCGTGGACTTCTGCCTCAAAACGTCCTCTTTCAGTTCGCTAAAAACGCAAAACACGTATTTAATGCTTTCTAGCAAACACCCACGCTCTGCAGCCTTCCGTTTGAAGGTGAAGGAATATAAGCGGGATCGCCCTCAACCGAGAGTAGCAAGTTGCAGTTTCTAGATGCGTAACGCTTCCTTGCAGACTTTTTTTTTGTTTGATAATGACCCTAAGCGAAGATGACATAATTATGGGCAACTGACCATCAAGAGGATTTATATTGGTTTTGACATAAATTACAATTGCCATGTTTATGTGTGCTAAGTTTCAAATGGACGCTTATAGGGCACGAGGCATGCTTCCCCATTGCGAGGTTCTTTGTGGCGAAGATTGCACAAATCGCTCGGGCGTGGGCACTCATTGCGAGCACCTATATCTTCTGGTTCAGAACCAGAGTGATCTCGTTTACAAGAGTTTGGGTATCCCGGCGGTAGAAGATCCAAAAGCTATTTTGGGCACACAAATGGATAACGTCGCTAAACGAGTCAACAGAGTCGGCGCCGACTTCATAATGGACCGCGCGTTTGACATCTCGCTTATCCTGTCAGAGCTCTCCAAAAAGGGTGACCTAAATATCGCGGGGAATTTGATAGACGACATCGCATACGCGGTCTCGCTAGGACTCTTTCTCGATAATCCAGAGGATACCATCGATGACAAGATGTTTCGCGTTTTGGCAGCGCTCAAAAAGATGTTCCCCGGACAGTTTGAGAGGCCTGCTTCGGAGGGGCCTCAAGACGTTTTTGAGTAATAGAGCCCGTTCTCCCAAACTAACGCCGTTGCTATGGTTTCGTGCGCAGCCTAGCTTTTTGGAGCTGGACGGGCTTGTGCCGCGTCCCGCACGAGTGTCCACGCTTTGCGTCACAGCACGAAGCGGTTTAGAGACTAAGAAGCAGCCCGGTTACAAACGGGATGGTTAGGTTATCGTCCACGTAGGTTGGCGTAGTAAGCTCTGTAGCGGACACGATCAGCGCAATTAGCAATGCTCTTGGCGGCGCAACAAAAAAAATGATTATAGCTAACGTACAAGCGAAGAACGCTACGGTGCCTTCAATTGTCTTCTTCTTGAAAAGCAGATGTTTCCCTGCATAATAGCCAGTAATCGTTGCCAGGCTGTCACTGATAGATAGCACGAGAATGCTTAGCGCAGCATAAAGAGGTGCGAAGAGCAACACGGCGATAAGAGTCCCTACAAAAAAAGTGATGGCGCCTTTTGCGGTAAATTTTCCGGGCCTATCAAAGCGCGCAAACAGCCAGTCTAAGAAGGCAATATTGTACCTTTGATGCAGAAAAGAAGAAACGAATAACCCACCGATGAGTAGCATGTTGCCGACAATGACGAGCTCGTGCGGCAGCGAAACGACCAGAAACGCAAAAAACGTGCCGAGCAATAGATGCGCTATTTTGCGCCGCAATTCGAGCATAGAAGGTTAATGCGTCGGTTAATAGAAAAGTTTAACCGCGAGAGACGCGAGCAAAAGAAATGAACTCCGGTAGAAAAATCTGTACCTTGTCGCGACGGCTTTGCAGAAGCTCCAGCTTTAACGGTATCAGACAGTTCAGGAACTACGTATGCACACATCCTTGAGACGAACGATTCTACGGAGCTATCAGGAGGCTCAAACGCACGCATGGTTCAATTAATGCCCGGGTTGCTATATGTTGTCGTTCTAACGGCCCTGTTTACGGTGCTCTTGGTAGGCTTCACGGCGATATCGCTCCTCTCGCAAGCTCGAGCGATCGTGCGCCAGCGTTATATCGGCTCGGTTTTTAGCAAGAAGAACGTTAAAAAAGTGGCGAGGCTTCGGCCCATTCTGGCGACAAAGACGGCCGTGCTTCTAACTCTAAAGGATGTAGCAACAGATCGCTTGCTAACCACCTTCAAGAGGCCGGCGGCGATGAGGCTCTATGAAAAGTGCTTCTATGTGCGGCCTTATTTGTCGTCCGGTGCCTACCTCGTGCGACTGAGCGATATCGAAACAGTATCGATTGCGCACGATACACTCCAAGTTGCATTTACGCAAGCTGATCGAACCATTGTGCTGCAATGCCGAGGTCATAATCTTTTGCAGTGGCGCGATTCATTGGACTGGCTAATTTTGAATCACAAATAGCATTATAAAGAATAAGTCCGATTATTCACTACGGGATCGGTAGAGAAATGTCCCAAATCAAGCGATTGGTGCTCGACGTACTGAAACCTCACGAACCCACTAACGTCGAGGTGGCTAGCGCTATAGGGGACATACAGGACGTCGACGGCGTGAATTTGAGCCTCTATGAGGTCGATCAGGAAACCGAAAACGTGAAAATTACTGTTGAGGGCACCAACGTTGATTACAATTTGGTTCGGCAGACTATTGAGAATCTGGGAGGAGTCGTTCACAGCGTTGACGAGATCATCGCGGGGAAAAAAATCGTCGAAGAAGAAGAAACGCTTCACGATCGCGGATGAACTCCAGTCAGTTGTCTTGTTTTTTTAAGCTCTGCAGAGAAGTTGTCTCAATGCTATCACTTTCATGAGCTTTAATATCGAGGAAGGGCGCTACGTAATCCTCGGATCCATTGACGGACTACTTGCCACTCTTGGAATAATTGTCGGCGTCTCGGTAGTGAGCGCTGCCAACTCGATTATCGTCAGTGCCGGTTTCGGGGGAGCGATTGCGTTGGCGTTAACTAACGGCCTAGGGTCCTATTTGGCGGAGAGCACAATTGAGCACGGAAAGCTCGTTAGGACCGAGAAATCGCTTCTGCGGAAGCTGAACAACACGTACGTTGCATCTCAAAGCAGGAAAAGAATCGTCAAGGATGCCATAACTCACGGAGGTGCCAGCTTTCTTGCAAGTCTAATTCCGTTAGCGCCGTGGGTATTAGGAGTAGGTTCGGTTATCGCTTCCGTCGCGTTAAGCTTAATCACCTTGGTTTTCTTAGGCGTTTATGCAGGGTACATCTCGAGGCAGAACTATGCAATATCGGTGGCCAAAATGGTTGGACTTGGGACGCTCATTGTGATCACCGTCCAACTGCTCAGGCTCGGTCATTTCGTGTAGTAATCAATCGTCTGAAGCGTTTCCGACAAGCATAACAGCTAAGCCGTTTGACTCTTGTATTTGTTCACAAAAAGCGAGGGTGCTATTGCTGAAAGTGGAAATCGCGAAGTATATGGGCCGACTGTATGAGCACGGCCTTACATCGTCGTTAAGCGGCAACGTGAGTGCGCGGGCTGGGAAAGTCGTATATATCTCTCCGACGAAGGTTCCCAGCTATCGAATTCGGCCGGAAGACGTTTCCGTGGTGACAATGGCAGGGGAACATCTCGAAGGAAAACCTCCTTCGAGCGAGTTGCCGACACATCTTGCGATCTATAACGCGATGGAACCTTCTGCAATTGTGCACGCTCATTCGCGCTTCGCAACGGCATTATCCTGCTTGGGGGTCGACCTAGAATCACCTGACGTTGAAGGAAAACACCTCTTAGGTCGCGTGCCGTTGATTCCTTATGCAGAACCGGGTACTTCCGACTTAGGCGCCGCAGTATCGCACGGAATTCGGGGGTTTAAGGGGGCCCTTCTGCAGAATCATGGGTTGATTGCTGTCGGGGCCAACGTCGAGCAAGCATTCATCGTAGCAGAAGCTATCGAAAGAGCAGCTCAGCTAATATTCGACTTAAGCGTGCTTAGTCGCCGATGAGCTGGACAACGATGGTTCGGTTGCGGGGCCGGACGTCAAGTTCGATGAACACAAGCTGCTGCCACGTGCCGAGCATTAAGGCCTTGTTTGAGAATGGAATTGTTACGCTCGGCTTCAAAAACGATGCTCTTACGTGCGAGTGTCCATTGCCGTCGTGCCATCTTTGGTCGTGTTCATAGTGGCCATCTCTCGGGGCGATGCGATCGAGTGCTTTTGTGATATCTGCAACGAGGCCAGGCTCATATTCGATCGTCGTCACAGTTGCGGTTGAGCCGGGAACAAAAACCGTGGCCAACCCTTCTTTTAAGTCGCTCTCTGCTAGAAGTTGGTGGACTTGGCTAGTTATGTCGATTACCTGGACGCCACCCGACGTGTCTATTAGGATGCGTTCTGTTTTTGTTTTCATAGGTACACCGAGCCCGCATGAGCGCAGCGTGATGGAAGCATTAGCCCAAACTTCGCACCAGTGCCCGCGGCGCCTTTCTATTCATAGGCGGCAATTCTGATGCCAGCGACGCTGACAATCATGATAAATACAAGGATTCCCAGTATGTAACCGAGCGGTTCAGCTCCAAATAATTTCGTGACGGCGAGCAGTAAAACAGTGAAAAAGGCAACAGAAATAATCAAAGTCACTACTTCGAGCACCATTCTTTGCATAAAGGTTAAAAACACTTACAGTGAGATATGCTTTGCTGTATGCGCGATTTAAGGGGGCATGATAGTCAAGATGAGGTTATTGCCAAAAAAGACGTTTTTTGCAACCGGTGTCGGAACACACCGAGAAAACTTAGAAAGTTTTGAAAAAGCTTTGAGAGATGCAGGTATAGAGAAGTTTAATCTTGTCACTGTAAGTTCAATATTGCCGCCAAATTGCGAAATCATTGCAAAGGATGAAGGGCTTAAACAACTGCTTCCCGGAGAGATAGTTTTCTGCGTAATGTCGAGACATGCGTCGAATGAACCGAATAGGAGAATCTCAGCGTCATTGGGTTGTGCAATTCCCAAGAATCCAAACGAGTTTGGCTATATTTCGGAACATCACGCATTTGGCGAGACGACAGAGAGTTCAGGCGCCTACGCTGAGAGGCTGGCTTCGAGCATGTATGAGACGTGGACTGATTCTAAGCCAAAGGAAACGTTTAACGTGGCTACATCTGCGGTCGTTAGCGCGGATAGCTCGTGGACTACCGTTTTGTCAGTCGCAGTATTTCTACTATAACCAAACCTTCAACACAAAAAAGAGCATTTTCGATGAAGTTTGAGTGTGCGAACTGTTGTGAGACATCAACAAAGAGGACCTCATCTGCGGCCAGTGTCCCATAGCTTGTGGCGTCACGAAGAGCAAGTTCGCAGGTTCACGACGTCGAGGCTAAGCTGCTTGCGCTTTTTTACCAACTTACGCTTATGAGGCGCGCAGCCCTCACTTTTTCTTGCGCGCATCGGCCATTATCGCTTTTACGATCTAGGTGCGCTAAACGAAGCAAGTGACTCAGACTGCGAATGGGGATATTTGCCCTTTAAAGCACGCCTCGCAGAATTTTCTTAAGAATGCCAAGCAACAGAACAAAGAAAAAAACCGCTCTATGCTCCTAGGTTCTAAAGCTCCGGAGTTGACATCATCAGAAGCAACGAACAACGTCGACGAAAAATCTGCGACTTGAGCCCTACAGACATCACGAGTTTTCAAGAACTAATTTATCGGCACTATCGGGATGAAGGTCGAATGCTGCCGTGGAGGAGGACTCACGATCCGTACAAAATACTCGTCTCTGAGCTAATGCTGCAGCAGACTCAAGTTGAGAGGGTAGTAGTTAAGTATGAGTTGTTTTTGAACGTCTTTCCGAGCTTTTCGGCGCTTGCGCGCGCTCCGCTAAAAAACGTTCTCGAGGTTTGGCACGGTTTAGGATACAACAAGCGAGCAGTCGCGCTGAAGCGAATAGCTCAAACCGTTGATGCTGAACTTGCAGGAAAGCTGCCGTCCGACTACTCGGCCCTAGTAGACCTGCCGGGAGTTGGACCTGCGACTGCGTGTGCGATACGAACTTTCGCGTTTGACAAACCGACGGTTTTTATCGAAACAAACATAAGAACAGTGTTTATCCACACCTTCTACACCGATGAGCGATGCGTAGAAGACGCTGAAATCTACCCGCTGGTCGAGTGTACGCTTGATCGGTCAAATCCTCGTACGTGGTATTACGCGCTCATGGATTACGGTGCGATGCTGAAGAAACAGTTTAAGAATCCAAGCCGAAATAGCGCTCAACATAAGAAACAGGTGCCGTTCGAAGGCTCCAACAGGCAATTGCGCGGCAAGATAGTCTCTTTGATTGTTGCTCACCCAGGGATAACTGAAACTGATTTGGCGCGGCGGCTCCACGTCGACCCTCAATTAATATCGCGCAATCTACAAAAACTCGAAGCAGAAGGCTTTTTTAAGCGTGACCAGACTAAGTTCGTCATAGCCTAGGGCGCACTCTGAGTTGCAGACAGCCGCAGTGTTGCTCCCGCGGTTGGCTCTCTAGCTGACCGGCGGATATCCTTTATAGTAGTAAGATGAAAGTGCGGCCAATGAGCAATTTCGAAAGAGAGCTCGTTAGATCGTTTAACGATTACTTTGGCGAAAGCGGCCTCGATGCTATCTCGTATAGGATGAAACAACATCGGTTTTCGCAACAGATGCTTGATGTCTTGGTAGATTCGTCAGATCGGCGATTATATCTCGGCATCGAATGTAAAAGCATCTCAGCTAGCAAAGGTGCCACTGCTCTGTACTTCTCGCAGCACTTTTCGGTCAACAAGCGGGGCGAGCATCAGGTAACTAAAATGCAGGAATTCATACGGAAATCTGGCAGAATCGGATATCTCGCCGTGGAACTGAGAATGGGATCTGGCAAATCAAAGGCCGCATATTTCATGACGTGGCCAAACGTTTGGCGTCGCTACATTGAGGGGCAAGCTGGTTTCTCGATAGAAGAAATTAAAGGGACCAAGCTCATAGCCCGCAACGATGGAAAATATGCGGTCGGGGGCCTTTTTGAAGGACGCTAGCAAAACTTAAGTCCGACAGGTGCGTTAAATGAGGCTCAAATTCATGTCGTCAAGAATTGGGGAGCTCATATGCGGCATTACTTTCGATCCGAGGACCAGCGACGGCACAATAGCTTTCAACACGGCGGTGGTTGCTGAACGCGATTTGGAACGAGCTTTGAGCATATGTAAGCTCGTTTACGCCGCCGGACTCAATGTCGGCCCCTACGTGCGAATAGTCGAAGGCGGTGAAAGTTTCAACGGCGTTTCAATTCAAAGCGGTTTCAGTGGCATCCTCACCATTTGCAGCATCACGATTGACGGCGTGCTGCTTAAGGCAGGCATCCCAGTTAAGCCACTCTGTGGGGGTATTGTTCAGGTTACCGAAAAAATGCCTGTAAGATTTACGGACATTCTGCGTTATGACTCGACTACGCTGGACCCCCTTGACGTGTTTATGTCGCAGGAACTCACTTCGGTGTTAGAAATGATCAATACGGGATCTGGCAAGGTATTGGCGAGCGTCCGAGAAGTGCCTATGGCAGCAAGGACACAGCTCGAGAATCTGCTTTCGGATTTGATGGATGCCGAGTTTAAAGGAATATTGGAGGTTGGTGAGCCTAACTCAGACCTGTTGGAAATGCCAGTGAACAGAGGTCACATCGGGGTTGCGATAATAGGTGGAATAAACGCTATGGCTGCGGTTAAGGAGAGTGGCATAGAGATACAGACAAGCGCAATTTCAGGTTTGGCAGATATCCGCGACATGGACTACAACTTGTTATCATCGTAAGTGCGTTACGAAAGCTGCAGTCCAACCAATTGGTTCAAATCTCTTTAAACACGCCTTTCTTTTTGTATTCGGAGGCTAGAATCGTGTCGGATTACGAGCGGTCTAAAGAGAAGAAGTTGCACAACTCTGCTGAAAAGTTGCTCAACTCTAGCGGGCTAACAGAGGCAGAAAAACGAAAAATTATGTCCACATCGTTGCAGGATATTGTTATCAAGCAGGGGCTGCAGGCATACAAGGAAGCAGAACAGGGGGATCTGGAAAGAAGAAAGATTGAAGCGGTGGAGCAATGGCTGCAGTTGCAGCAACAACGGAAATCCGTTGAACCAGATAATCAGCTCTCTTTTACTAAAGATGAACTCGATCAATATGTCGCGCACCGAAAGCAAGGACTTGCTGATAAATCATTAGATTGGATAAATCGAGCCTCACATGCATTGTGGAATTGTACTAAAGGAGAAATCAGCCACACGAGCATGACTGCTCTAAGGACATTTGTTCTTGAAAAATATACCTCAGTCCAAGTGCACAAAATAGTGCTTGGCTTTGCAACTTCTTTTCTGAAACACCTGTCGAAAACAAGATTTAGTACAAATTACCTCTCTTTTGCTGCCTTTTTAGACCTGCCGAAAACTGTTAGGGTTAGAAAGGCGATTACCGAACGAATTGTCACTCGCGCTGACATCGCTTTGTTGTTTAAACGAATCGAATCTTGTGCTGAAAACGGGAAAATTAACGCACAGAAGGTGCGCAATTATCGAGCCTTCGCTCTTATGGCGTCATACACGGGACTACGGCCTAGCACGCTTCAGCGCCTAACTGTGAGACAGTTTAGGGCTGCACTTCTAGAAGAAAAACCTTCACTCCACGTTCTCGCTGGGCAGGAGAAGAACAGAGTCGAGCACTATGTTCCGCTGCATCCGTCCGTTGTCAGCGCAATTAGCGAGGTTTTGGTGCACGATTTTAGTGAAAAAGACGATGCTAAGCCTTTCTTCATGTTCTTCTCATTTGGAAAGTGGCTTCAACGACAAAAAATTCCTCTTCCACGAGTACAGGATCCAAGCAAGGCGCATTTGTGGCTCAGCGATTTCCGCAAGTTCGCTGAACAATTTGGAGATATCATCCGCTGGGATGCGACAAATCGCCTATATGTCTTGGCGCATGGGATGACCGGAGTGGACTGGGAGCACTACAAGCACCCCCTTCCAGATGAGGTTTATGATACATACATGCGATACTGGCGAGATGTCAGACTTGCTAACTGAAATGGATCTTTGACTACCGGCAAGTTTGCTTGATGTCTCTCAGCTTCACTCAGCGGTCTCTCCTGGGCTTGGCTGTTTGGTGGAAAAATAGGAATAGTTAAGCTAACTCTCACCTCTTGCATACGTGTCTTGGCAGGAGTTGTATTATGAACCCAATCGTTAGGATGATGAAACGGTACATCAAAATGCCGTTGAAATATGCACTGCCTTTGTTATTTATCGGCGCATTAATTCTCGCATCCACCACAGGTTGCACCGCGCCCATCACTGTTGAGCCGGGGCACGCGACTGTTAGCAACGCACCGACAGGGGCCGGCACGAACTACGATGTATCGATTTCCGCACGCGAGGTGACTAACATGACAAGCGCATATGGCTCGCTCTTTAAGAATGCGACTCCCGGTAATAAACTCGTTGCGATAGAGTGTTCACTTAAAGATAACAATGTAGCAAATTTGTTTACCGTCTGGCGTGAGTGGACAGCGAAGGATGCAAACGGCACGCTCTATCAGTTTAATGCAAATGTTGATCTTATTAGCAACGGCTACCCAAAAACGACGATACAGCCGGGGGATACGGCTAGGGGCATAATTCCGTACGAGATACCGATAAACGCCAAAATAGTGACGATGCGCTACACCGATGAAACGACGCATACGCACACGCTGACGTGCAACGTGACGACGTAAAATGCAATTGAAACCAATAACTGCGATAATTGTTCTTTCGCTTGTGGTTGCTTCTTTGTTAGTATCCGGTTGCACCAATAGCACAACTAATCAAACGCCTAGTGCTACATCAAGCACAACGACACATGATGCTTTTTTGGAAAATTACATGGCAGCCCTCAAAACCGCTATATACTCGCACAATGACACGCGCGTCCTGGCATGGGAGCAGCCCAACTGGATTAACAGCACGTCAGTACAGATCCAAATTAACGTTCTCAATAAAACCACAAACAAGACCACGTATGAGGTTAGTACATTTATAGTGTTTCCAACGTCACAAGACGCTACAAACTACGTTAACGCCATTGCAAACAAGACAGAATACCTCTTATACAGAACGGAATCCCGAGGCACAGGGGCCTATGAGAATGTAACGGGCCACGCACCGCAGATTTACAAAGAATACGTGTGGAACACAGGAGTTTATACGTCTGACTGGATTATTCAAGCCGACAACCTCGTGCGGGTGTCCACAATAAACACTCTTTCGAGTCGAGAATGAGCTGAACCAAAGTCTAGCACGGCGACAGTTTCTGATCTTCGATCCAGCTTCTTAGTTTATCTCGAGTCACAAACTCAGTGTTTCGTTTAATGAGCGTCATTATGACATCGTTGGCTATCGCCCTCAGATCTTCTAGATGTGATTCCAAATGGCGGCGTGTTTTAGATCGACTGACACGACGTTGCACAAACCCACCGTGCACGATTTTGCTCCTGCAGTCATAGATATGCACCACTTGCTTCTTTAGTTGTTTCCGCGATTCCAAATCGCTCTCTAGTAATATCGCGCATCCTTCGGATATAGCCTCAGCTTTTCGGTTTTTTCCGGGTGTTAGGAAATTCTCTAAACACATAGTTAGACATACTAATTCGATTTCTTTTTTAGTTTGGACTTGAGATATCGCAAACCAATGCAAGCCATCTAATATAGCTTGCTCAATTTCGCTACGGTGTTTTTTCTTGATTATGTCTGAGGCTTCGAAAAAGCCGATTTCTCGCAACGCTGTTTCATCGTCTGGCGGAAACCACAACGAATGTATAGCACCTGTCCTAGTAAGATGGGTTACTACTCCGCGGTCTGAAGTCGAAAGAAGCAGAGCAGTTCGATGCCCGCTTATCATTTCGCCCTGGAGACCCATCGCCATCTCACGACCGATCTCATAATTGTACGCGTAATATCGCAGCAAGTCCAAGACATACGTACTCTCCTCTTCAGCAATCTCGCTAGCTTTGTTTTCTTCTCCGCGTATCCTGTAGAATGCACAAGCCGTCGTGCTTTGCAGATCAAAGCCAACCAGAAAATGCTCTGCCGCTTGTGCTAGCTCGTCTTCGGACTTAGGAGGGTTGGATGCTGAAGACAACTTCGAACTCACTGTATCCCGCAGCTTGCTTCTGAGCTCGTCATTGACTGCTATCAATTCGGCATTTCCAATGTGGACAGCTCTCTCACTGGAAATCTGGATTCCCACAAGAGGAGTGTAAACCGTCCATTCTTGAGAGGCTTCTTGATGAAACTGCTTCAGCATCTTGTCTAAGCGATTGCGAGCGATTTCGATGTCATACGAGCTATGAACTGAGTCGGTCCTAGCTTCATCGGGACTTTGCAAGACTTCTTTAATCACATCTCTGACCGAGTTGTGCACGTGTTGCCACGAAAGCCGGTTGTACCACCATTTCTTATTTGCCACCTCGTCTACCAATTCGTAAAATCTTGTGAGATTCTCGCCTACCAAACCATAAACAAAAATGGGCGAAGGCGATTGAAAGATGATCATGCCAGGTTTCTTCTTACGCCGAGCGATTCGCGGTAGGTCAAAGAAGTTCTCATCACCCAGCTTCTTTAAATCTGCAATGATTGCGCATATTTGCTTCGCTAGACTGTCTCTAAAAGCCGCACAATGGTCATTCGCCACTTCACACACCACGTTTCATTGAAGCATTCCGCCCTAAACGAGGTCTAAAACGTTTTCGAATTAGCTGATAACGAATACTTACGTTCTTGTTTTTCTTTCACGTCGCTTACCCCTTCTACTTTTCTGTCGCTTCGGGTGCTATGTCCTCCGCAGCATTCCCATTCGCTTAGCAAAGACTCTAAGCAGCAAAACGTAGTAGCCTAATACAGACTCCGAGGTAAGAACGTGTCTCATAGAGGTGCCGGGCGTAGCTTACTTTTATTACGGCTCAAGAGCGAGGCTTGCTACGCTTTAACCAGGCCTACTCAAAAATCTCAACACGGCTTCTGTCTCGCTGAAAGAAAACGATTTTGCAATAAAAAAACCCCCTCCCCCGGCCGGCTTCAGCAAGTCCTTGATATAAGATTCGTTTGGCAGTATATTGGCTCTAATTTTCTTTTTTTGCGTTTAAAAACCACTTTTTTATGAAATAATTTTAAAGTTTTTGGTATTTTTTTCAATGATGCCGCTTCAAGATAATATTTTGTGGTTGCTGGCATCTTCACTGCTTACAGAATAAACTTCAAACGCGAACATGAAACCACAGGGGTGATGATTGGCCATGCAACTACAAAACGTCATCAAGCCCTTTTTGGTCTCTTTGCTGTCGCTTATTTTTATGCTGCCTGCTGCTCAACCATTTTTCGATTCAACTATGCGGTTGGAAGCAGTGTGTCTGCGTCTTGATCGACGCTTGAAATGTCAGAGTCTAGCAGCAGTTCGTCTATTAGCCGACGCCCTTCATCGCTTTGTTGCACTTGTCGAAATGTGGCTGCAATGTCAGCCGGATCTAGGTCGAAGTAGTCAAGATGAATGTCTTTCACAACATCCACCATAAGTTCGTCGACATTTGAGACACGAAAGCCGTTGTTTTTCTTCAGATGTAGTCGTTCTTTGATCGTTGCAACCACAAAGTCAACAGATGCGTCACACATGTCAGGGTTATTTTCACATCCATCCTCAGGTTCATTGTTTGTACTTACCACATCTGATCCCTCTGACCTTCGAATACTAATCGAATCTGCCTTGACATCCGTGACATGAGAATCAAAGGAGTCGAGATCTAGGGTTGTCACTTCAATCCCCTGATCATCCTGCAATTCACTTGCACCGGCGACTGAGATATCTTTCCATGCAGTAACTCGCTTCCCTTCGACCTGTGGTTTATAGGCTACAGTTGGCACCAGCGTTGGAAGTCGCCTACCAATGACTTGTTTCTCGACGGCGGCTAGGGTGTCCTCCTCACAATATTCTTGATATGCAGCATACAAGGCGTCTTTCGTGGTAAAGCATCCCGATTTTAGCTCTATGCAGTTTGTGACAAACGCCTGCAGGCTGTCCGTTCGTGCAATCCACCGCTCTTTGACTGCCTTGCTTGCTTTTGATTCTGTGAACTGGCCGTTAGTGAGTAAACGGTCAAGGCCGTCAAGTGCCAAGTTCAAAATTCCCGAAAGTTCTTCTTCAGTGGTCAGCTTTTCGAGCAAGCGCGGATCTCGTTGCTTTTCATTGCAGTGCTCCCGCGGGTGATTAACAAAACGGTATGGAGGTTCGATTAAGAGCCAACGTTCGAAAAACGCAGGCGTCTGATCCTTCGTTGTAGGGAGTTCGTTTGCGGAAAAATGGAGTTTGGCATGGTTGACAAAAGTAAATGGGTCTTTGTATTTCCTCTCAGCCGTTACCCGATCACCACCCGACAACAGTTTGAACGTTCCCGTTTTCACAAGCCCGGTGCTCGACAAGTCAGCATAGATGTTTGCAAACCTGCCAAACAGATCTGCTTTAGCGAATCGATCTCTTTCGATATCTTGCAACGCGCGTGCCGAAATGTTCTCTGTTCCAAGTAGGGAACCCTCGACGCTAAGCAAAACAGATTTCCCATTATCTCCCGGCCCTAGCAGCATTACCCCTTTCTTGTGCCAGTAACTCCTGTACAACGTGTCTCCGATCATCTCCTCGACCACAGGGATGTCGTCTTCGTTAAAGGTTTCCTGTAGATAATGTTTAAAGGCCGGACAATCATTAGTTGGATCAAACTTAACGGCGATCTTGCTCAAAAAAGGCCTTTGAGGCGTGTAAGGCGTTAATGTGCGCGTCCTGCGATCGAGCACACCATTGCTGACTGGGATGAGGTCTGGCGAAACGACAAGTTCGTCGCGTTTGAAATAGCGATAGCAGCGAATGTACCCTTCCACCTCGTTGACGTAGTGGTTAGTCGTGCGTTCGCCAAGAAGGCGTTGCGTTTCGTCGCGGATAATCTGCTCGCCGCCCGGTCGGTAAATGCCCCCTAAGGCGTCGTAAGCGTAGATCTCTTCGGTGTCTGTGAACGTCAAGAAGTGATGATGGCTCAGGATATCATCGGCGACCCGCTTGGCAATGAATCGGTTGCTATCAAAGTAAGCATCAGATCCACGCTTATCGCCTAGTTGACTTCCATATATATCGAGATTCCCTTCGCACGCCTTTGCGATCGTCATATCGCCGTACGTCAGCGCTCCGTGCATTTCATCCCATTTTGGGCGATAGAGCGCGGATCTCCTAAAAATGCGATCAATCTGCATTGGGTTTTCGCCGCACCAGAAGCACAACTGGCTGCACAGCGCCAAATCTGCTTCAGATCGCGATGCGTAAGCACTAAAATCTCCGTCCCAAAACAAACGGCTGAATTTCTCGCCATTCTTAGCGGCTTCCGCTTTCGTTATCACTTCTCGATCTTCCGTTACGTCGGCCTCGCTGGCTGCGAATGGCTTTGGGTGTGAGATCTTCCAGTTTACCCCACTGTCATGGCCTGGATCACCAATTTTGTCTGCGTAGAATCCATC
>JBAULJ010000225.1:0-4412 GCA_049578125.1 Halobacteriota archaeon | reverse complement strand
AATATACATTGATCAGCTGGGGCGAATCAATGAGACCATTTGTCTTTATTAATTCAGCTATGAGTGCTGACGGCAAAATCTCGACGGTAGCGAGAAAACAGGTACGGATCTCTGGAAAAGAGGACATGCAACGCGTTGATGCGCTAAAAGCACGTACCGACGCGGTCATGGTCGGGGTCGGAACCGTACTCGCGGACGATCCGAAGCTGACTATTAAGTCGGATGTACTCAAGCGCGAGCGCGTAAATCAGGGGAGAACTGAGAATCCGCTGCGAATCGTTGTTGATAGCAACGCGCGAACTCCAGCGACTGCGGCAATGCTGGGGCCAAACGCGCTAATAGCGGTAGCACAACGAGCTCCACGTCATAAGGTCGAAGAACTCGGCACAAAGGCTGAGATTCTTGTTGTTGGAGAGAGCAAGGTGGATTTGGCTGCGCTCCTCGCGAGTTTGAAAGATCGGGGGGTAAACTCTGTTCTGGTGGAAGGTGGCGCAACGCTCAATTTCGCCCTTCTGAGTTTGGGATTGGTTGATGAGATCTACACCTATGTGGGGAATATCATAATCGGGGGCAGTTCAGCGCCGACGCTCGTCAATGGCGATGGCTTGACGTCTGACTTCGTTAAGCTCAAACTGAAACAAATCCGTCAAATAGGGGATGGGGTGCTCATCAAGTGGACAGTCCTCACCCCAAGACATTGAGCCATCTTTGTCCTTCTTAGGTGACCCCGTCAACTGCTCCTTCTACTACGGCACGACCTTGTAAGACCCTTATACTGACCAGCCCGCCCACGACTATGTTCAGATAATAAGTGATGACTCTCCACCCTAGAATGAAGATGCCCAACACAGAGGTGCTCACGAAGGCCGAATAAATCGTTGCAGTACTCAGTTCAGCGATGCCGCTGTTTCCTGGAGTAAGCGGGATCGTGGCGATCATCATTAGGACTGTTTGGGCAGAAAAGGACGCCAAAATCCACGGTTGTGATCCGAGGCCAACGAGTATGAGAGAAGCAATGGAAAACTGCAGAAGCCAAAAAGTCGTCGTAAAAAGAAAACCTTTGGCTAAAGCTTGTCGTTCATCCTTCAGGTACAGTTTAGTGCTATTGTGAAAGACATCGATCTCTCGCAAGAATTTTTGCATCGATTTGTCAGCCTTATCAGCGCCTCTCACTTTGACGAACAACCACCGTGCTTTTCCAACGAGAGTCTTCATTTTTCGTGGTTTTAAGATAACGTAGAGAAGGATGAAAAAGAGTACGCCAAAAACTAGGGCTACGCTGCCAAAAAGGGCTATCAGTCCTGTGCTGGTCTGGACGTACCGGGTAAATAAAAGAAATCCGATCGGCGCGGCTATGCCTAAGAAGAGCGCGTCCAACATTCTCTCTCCTAGAACGACAGCAGAGGCATCCCCCCCAGAGAGGTTGCAGCGTCTTAACAACTGCACTCTAGTGAGCTCCCCACCGACGTGCCCGGGGGTGATTGCCGCGGCAAACAGATTTGACAATACTATCTCGACTGATTTTTTGAACGGGACCTCGCCTCCGAGTGCTTCTGCCATGATCTTCATTCGGGCGCCCCAGACAAGCCAAGAACAGAACTGAACAATGAACGCAGCAGTTAAGAAGGCTGGATGGATTTGTATGAGGCTGCGCAGTTGGCCCGGTGTGATCGTAAGCAGCAGAAGTGCAAGTATTGAGATTATACTGAAAGTTAGTGAAACCGCAAGCCACTTACGTACGCCCTTCACGACATATTCTCTCCTCTACTAGACCTCTGACCGGGTTATCCCGGTCCACTCGCGCTTGCGGGAAGCGAGATGTTGTCCGACTGCTACTGCACCACAGAGCGTCATCAAGCACGTGTAGCCCATCAAGCCGAACAGAATCGCGAGTGATTCCGACAAACTGTCACCTTCTGCCCTAATTGTGCGTAAGTATATCGGAACAAAAGGCGCCAATAAGAATGAAAAAAAAGGGACTGTTAGAGAGCTAAGCCACGTGATTTTTACCAAGATAGGCACGCTTGTCGTCAACATCGGGGCAAGATATCTTCGAAATCCTTCGACTGCCCCGCGGAACCACCGTACTCTTTGATTGTATAAGTCTTGAATGGAACTGGGGGCTTGCTCGCCCACTTTTGTATTAGCGAGTAGCGCACAGTTCCCCGAAAGGTATATCTGTTCGCTGATGTCTAAGTCCTCGCACGAACAGCGTTCATCAAAACCTGTGCTCCGCAGAAAGGCTGCTTTTGATACCCCTATTGCTCCGTTGAATTGAATGAAACCGCCTGACCACCTGCAGAGGCGATAGATGTCACAGAAGAACTTGTACTCGACTGAAACGATCTTCGTCAGTGTATTTTCCTTGTTCGTCACAAAGCGGCAACCGCTTGCAAGCACGCCGTCGCTTGTCGCAGTGAGTTCACGCACGCATTCAGTCAAAAAATCTGTGTTGGGCCGGCTATCGACGTCAAAAAGCGCGATGTAGTCTGCTTCCCCTATGACGTTAAGGACGTCATTAATAGCACCAGCCCGCCGGCCTCTGTTGTCATTTCTGATGACTATGTGAAAATTCGGCGGTAGCAACCGATCCAGAGCGTTATGCTCTTTTCCGCCGCTATCAATAACGTAATAAGCCTCAAAATTTAGACCACTGCAGTCCAGGTCATTTAGGCTCTTGATCGATTTTTCGACAAGTGTGTTCGGTTCAGATGGCGCTATTGGGATAATGGCGCAAACTTTCATCTCAGAACAAAATTCGATCAACGTATATTAAATCGTCGCAATTGAAGCCTCTCCTACGGTCTCACGGTCGACTCTGTAACATTTGCGTACAAGTCAAGGATCTCCTGCGCGACTATTTTCCAGTCATACTTCTGTTCGACAAGCTGTCGACCGTTTTTACCCATGCGTCTCGCATTTGTTGGATTTTCAAAAATCTCCAGAATGGCGGTTGCTAGGGATTGAGGACTACGTGGCGTTACCAAAAAACCCCCCTCGCCGATAACGTCGAGCACACCCGGAATTCGAGACGCAATAACCGGCGTTTCGCACGCCATCGCTTCCAAAAGGACCACGCCAAAAGCTTCAAGTCGCGTAAAAGAAGGAAGGACGAGAACCGTAGAGCTTTTGTACAGCGCCATAAGTGCGCGTCTTGATATATGCCCGCAAAACTTGATGTAGTTCTCGTAACCTTTGGCGAGCGCTTTGAGTCTTTGTCGCTCTTCTCCATCGCCGGCGATCAGGAACGTTGCATCACTATGCTGCTTGAGCACAATTTTCGCTGCTTCGATCAGATAGTCGATGCCTTTAACAGAGCTCAGCCGGCCCACGAAGAGCACTTGCTTAGCCCCCCTCTCGTTGCTTATATCGTGCAGCTGCCTGTCAAAAGCCTGCAACCTGACACCATTTGGCACGATTTCGTACTGATAACCACGCAGCACCGGGGAACTTTGGGCGTAGGATTGAGTTGTTGCAATTATCTGATTAACCTTATCGAGGACAGGCTTTGCATAAAGGCCCTTGTTGACTAGTTGCACAAGGTTTTTACAGACATTCGGGATTCTTACGTTTACGATATAATCAGGGATTTCCAGATCGCAGTGATATGTGAGAACGTGTGGGATCTGCGGCAGCCCCTTAACCGCACCGTAAGACATGAACGGCGGCGGATAATGCGAATGGACGACATCAGCGCTGAATTGCGCAATATGCCGTCGTAGGTCATACGTATAGGGAACGTATGGGAGATCTAGAGCGGGAAATCTGTGGACGGGGAGTCCGTTCAGGACCTCATTTGGTCTCGACTTCGGGACAGCAGCGCACAACACGATGACGTCGTGCCCCATGTCCTGCAAGCTTTGCGACAACTCGAGAACGTGAGTCTCCACCCCACCTATGTGCGGATAGAAATACGAAGAGGCTTGAATGATTCTCACGCAAATTCACCTTGAATTGTGCGCGTAAGTGTTGAATAAGTTATCGTGAAGTTTGAGCGTTTGCGTCGACATTCGTAGATTTTAAACAGCCCGAATTGAAAGGATTTAGAGGTCTCTTCGCATCGTCGAACGGATTGGGTCGCACTTACGTAGCTTGTGCTTTTTTTCTAACGTCCAGTATTGGAAGAATTAAATAGCACTGTGACACTGTAAATTTGTATGTCATTCGTGATTCGGTCAGTAACACTGTTATCTGTTCTAGCTATCCTTCTTTTAGTAGCAAGTAGCTCCTTAACGGTCAGCGTAAAAGCGCAAAACGAGATCGCATGGGTTTATGATTATCCAACTGGCATGAAAACCGCAGCCGAGAAAAACCAGCCCGTGATGATATATATTCACGAACAATGGTGTCCCAGATGCAGAAACATGGATCAAAACACCTGGAACAACAGTGAAGTTGTCGCGCTTTCATCG
>JBAULJ010000224.1:0-2706 GCA_049578125.1 Halobacteriota archaeon | reverse complement strand
GGGCTGCGCTTACCAGATTCACGAGCCTTTCGAGACTAATCTGATCGAGCCTTGACAACAGCAAGGGAAGCAAAGTTTGAACCCCTGGAACCCCCGGAGGAGGGTACGACATTTTTTTGTCGGCAATAGAATGAGGCGCGTGGTCGCTTGCGATCATATCAATATAACTGAGGCGTGACCAGAGCATATCGACGTCTTGCCGGCTCCTAAGCGGCGGGTTCATAATGCCAAATGGGCCAAGTCTTGCTTGGTCGAGGTCAGATAGAAAAAGGTGATGCGGAGTTACCTCACAGGTGACATCCTGATCGGAACCTCTCACAAAGTCAAGCCCCGACGCTTCACTTAGGTGGCTTACGTGCACTTTGGCCCCAATTTCTTTGTTGCACGCAAAGACTGTCCTGATCCCTGCCAGTTCACTTGAGATTTCACCGACGCGTTTTTGGGCGTGAACGCATAATACGGCATTGAGCCGCTTGATAGTTTGCAGCGCGTGCTGCAATTCCTCGTGCGATTTTTCTTGAACGAATACCTCGCCAAAAGCCGTAACCCCGAGTCGCCACAAGTCGTCGAGCTGGTCAAGTCTTTCAATAGCAGCGTTGATGCCATAATCAACAACAGATTTTCGTGCCGCGCGCTGCTTCCGAAAATAGGACCTCTCATCGCATACTGGAGGCTTTGTGTTCGGCTGATCTATGACAGTAGTCACACCCCCGGCAGCAGCTGCGCACGAGCCAGAATACCAATCCTCCTTGTATGCTTCATCCAAATCACGAAAATGTACGTGCACGTCGATTGCACCGGGCAATAACAATCGGCCGCGCGCATCTATCTTTTGCCCTCCTGCACGGACGCTTCCAATCTTTGCAATCGTGCCACTTTCGATCAAGACGTCGCTGAGAACAACGTGATTCTTGCAAAAGACTCTTGCATTTCGAATGACTGTTGAGCTCATGCGTGGGTCACTCAAGAAAGCGCTCTACTACCTCGCCACCAGAGCGAAGCTCGGAAAAGACCTGACCTTCAAACACAAATATTTCTGCGTTGCGTTCTCGCGGGTTTAAACCTGCCTTCACATACGTTTGGTCCAAAAACTCCTGTTGCGTCCAGTTAAAGTCGGTCGCAACTTGAGGAAGAAGCAATCCTTGCCGCGACCCTTTTTTTACAATGACGCCGTGCTTACCGACTACAATATCAGCAGGGCCGTCAATTCTTTTAGGCTTTGTAAGGAGCGTAATCTCTACCGTAATGCGCGTTAGCTCCTCTGCGCTGACCGGAGGAAATCGATAGTCATACAAGGCAGCGCTGATTGCCGAGTCAATCAGGGCTTCTTTTATGGTTTTGCTAGCGTATGGATATCCCACACAGCCCCGCAAGGCGCCTGAATGCAGCGTCACAAAAACGCCGCCAAGTTCATCGAAAACAGCTGGGAGGTCTTGAGGTGCCTTTATGCGATCTCCGGAATTCACCGCGATCTCGATTGCTTCGCGTGCGAGACGCACGCCAATGCGCGCTTCGTCCAGATGCATGCTTCGCATGTTAGTGAATACTTATATTACATTTGCCTTCAAGATATGCAACAGAGAGGGGGTGAGTGGCTGCCGGCGGAACTCGCTGAGGAAAGTCCTCCCACCTTCTGGACGTGTGAGCGAGGAGACTCGCATGGCGAGAGTCATGGCTCTGGCACAGAAACGATACGTCCCTGCAAATATGAGTATGAGGTGAAGAACCGACGAGAGCAGGGGTGACGATGGAACGGCGAATCCTCACAGGTGCAAGCTAAAAAGGGTGAATGAACAGTCCAGATGACACCCAGGTTAAGCGCTTAGATAAATGCCACTTGAAACAGAAGGAGGCTTACAACCCTCACTCCAACCATGTTCTCAAACACTTTCTTGCTACGCAAGAAAGTTTTATATCAATCTCCTCCAAAATATTAGTGCCTTTCAAATGAAAAAACTAAAGGCTTGAGGAAGAAAATGAATTTAAAAGAGCTAGCAGAGCAAATAAGTGCCCGTTTTTTGGAACAAGGTGTACAAGTGCCCGCTAGCGAGATAGAACAGCGGTTACACAGTCTCTTCTATGATTTTAAAGTTCCGATTGAAGAAGCCACAAGAAGCGTAGTCTCTTATTATTCTAAACTCCACCCGAAACAAGGATCGGCTTCCGAGACAGAAGTCAGCTACACAAAGATCACAGATATAAGCGCAGAAGACAGATGGATCAACCTACGCGCCCGGGTGGTCCAGCTATGGGAGCCTAATTCACCATCCATAGCGCAAGTCGGCTTGCTCGGCGACGAGACCGGAACTATAAAATTCACCAGTTGGTCTAATGCGAACTTGCCGATTCTCAAGGACGGACAAAGCTACTCGGTACGTAACGTGGTCACAAAATCGTGGCAGGGACGTTTCAGCATTAGCTTGAACAAAGCATCCGAAATTGTGCCACTCGATGAAGAGGTCACAGTCGGTCGCGCAGAAGAAGAAATTGCTGGTGCTATTATCGACGTGCAATCGGGTTCCGGACTGATAAAACGATGTCCAGAGTGCAGTCGCGTTATCGTCAAGGGGTACTGCGCAGAGCATGGCACAGTCAGCGGCGATTACGATCTACGCATTAAGGGTGTGCTTGACAACGGCGAGATTGTGACCGACGTACTCTTTAATCGCGAGCTAACGGAAAGGCTGACTGAAATCACGCTAGCAC
>JBAULJ010000223.1:0-5125 GCA_049578125.1 Halobacteriota archaeon | reverse complement strand
CTGGAAACATAATTTCGTTGACTCCCATGACCCTAATCGAGGGGGAAGAACTGCTGGACGCTTGGCTTTCCAATGTAGGACGAACGCTTCAAGATGATCAGCGGCAAGAAATACTTAGCAAATTCGTGCACCATGGTCTGCCCTTGTACCTTAAATTAGCTTTTGAGAGGGCGAAAGAATGGCGGTCCTTCTCTCCAAGAGTGACAATAGGTGATGATGTGCCTGAGCTTGTGCGCGGACTCTTTTCGGAGCTGTCCCAAGAATCAAAACATGGTTTTGCTCTAGTCTCTCACACATTGGGATATCTGGCGGCTTCAAAGAAGGGGCTCACAGAAGACGAATTGTTGGATATACTTGCTTCCGATGAAGACGTTTTCAAGGAGTTTTTAAGACGTGCTCATATGGTACCGCCCGATAAGAAACTGCCCACAGTTGTTTGGTCCCGTTTGTACATGGATTTGAAACCCTATCTCGAAGAGTGCAGCGCAGACGGCACAACCTTGCTTGCTTTTTATCATCGCCAACTTGAGGATGTCGCACTAACTGATTACCTTCAACCTAATACGAAGACAATGAGACACCAAGCTTTGGCGCGTTATTTCTTGACGCAATCCACCTACACTGAGGCGGAAATTGATAGTGGAAAAAACCTCCGTAAATTATCTGAGCTGCCTTATCAGGAGGCATGCGGACAGATGTGGTTCGAACTTGAAGGCACGCTCTGTAATTTCTCTTTTATCGAAGCAAAGGCACAAGCCGGGATAGTGAGGGACCTAGTTGAAGACTATCTGTTAGCCGAGAGCAATAGCTATGACCTCGCCTCTCATGTTTCGGAATGGGCGGAATGGAGAGATTTTGTCACAAAAGAGGCTCACGCGATACAAGCTTATTTCAAGATGTTTCCCCAAATCATATTCCAACAAGCCTTCAATTCATCGAAGAATGGTGTAGTTCATCAAGAAGCTCAGAAATTGCTTGACGAGGGCAGTGGACCTATAGAACTCTGGTTTGAGAGAGTTAACAGGCCTGCATACCCAGCAAGTGCAGTGAAGTTTGTTCTTGACGGTCACGAAGGAATAGTACAATGTCTGGCTGTCTCTCGAGACAAACAGATTATAGTTTCCGGCTCTTCTGACTCTATCCTGCGCGCGTGGGACCTTAAGAGCGGCGAGTGCAGCCAGCTGTTCAAGGGGCACACAAAAGCGATTTTCTCCGTGTTGGTGACAGAGAAAGATGAAATTATTTCGAGTTCATGGGACAGGACATGCAGGGTTTGGGACCTGAACACTGGCGAATGTCTACGTTCCTTCGAAGGTCACGACGGACCAGTTACGCTCCTGGTTCCGATTAACGGAGATTCAGTTGCTTCGGTGTCGTTGGACAAGACGATTCGCATTTGGGATGTTGCTTCTGGTAAGTGCACAAAAGTCCTTAAAGGTCACTCGAAGAGGATAAATCACGCTCTGCTTATCGGTCAAAATACGCTGGCTTCTGCTTCCGATGACATGACTGTTTGCATCTGGGACCTCGAGAAGGGCGCTTGCATAAATGTCCTTAAAGGCCATAAAGATGCGGTGCTTCACTTGGCCCTTTCTGGTGAATCTAAGATATTCTCCTCATCTGCTGATGGAAGCATAAGATTATGGAATGCTCGGACGGGTGAAACCCTCAGAGTATTCGAAGGCCACAAAGGACCTGTAGCCGGTTCAATAACTTTTGAGGAGAACCGTCTTCTCTCGTATTCATTTGACTATACAATTCGTTTGTGGTCAGTCGATACGGGCAACTGTCTACAGGTCTTTGACGATCATGATGAGCCAGTAACCTGTCTCTCCTTGCTAGGTGATGGCAAGTTTGTTTCTGGTTCTCAGGATTCAACTTTGCGCCTGTGGAATGCAAACGACTCTAGTAAGAGTGCGTTGCTATCGGGGCATAGGTTCTGGATAAATTCATTGTTGCCGTTATCTGCGGGTGTTGTGGTATCGGCAAGTTCCGATCGTACTTTGAGGGTTTGGGACTTGAATAAGGCTCGGAAAATCAAAACTGAGGATGCCGCGTCAGATTCGTGTGTTTCCAGAATTTCAGCGGCAAGGAAACTTGCAGACGCTTTTATGTACAATGCTAAAACGGCGGTGTCTTACACCCCCCCCTCAGGTTTTCAAGTTTGGGACCTTGTTGCTGGACGATGTACAGAGAACGTCGATTCAGATTCTGTTTTTGGAAAGGAACTTTGGGAGGTTTTTAGAAAACGGATTAAAAACTACATTTGGAGCCTGAGAGAAGTTAATCCATCAGATTCTTTGTTGGAGATACCCGATTACCTTATCGACGCAGTGGATTTTGAGCAGGAAAAACAAACGCATCGTCACCTGAGGACAGGTGAAGGAATATGCTGCAGAAAAGCGGTCAAACTGAGAGTCAGAGATGGCATTGAAACATGGAGGAATTTGCCGATTGAAGCGTTTTACCCAGTGAAATGCAATCCATGGGTAAGTGTTTACGGAACCAACCGGACGATAGCTTTTGACAGTTTAACAAGGGAAGCCCATGTTTTGCTGCTGCACGGTTATGATCCTGTAGAATTGAAAAGTGGCGAGACATTTAAGGGATATGAATCAAAAACGCGGGAAATGGAGACAAAGAACGCCAAGAAATGGTGGCAAATTTGGAGATTTCACCGATAGTAGTCGGATGATTCAGGCTCGAGCCAGTTCAGGTAACTTGCCCCCCTCGAGTAGAGGATGATTCCCTGATTTCCGAGCGGTCGATGCAAACCGCCCTTATCCCCAATCTCCCGGCAGATCCGCTCCTGCTCCTTTAGGAGTGCCAGCGCGCCGTCAAGATCCCCGCTTTTACTAGGGATGGTCGCTTAATTCCTGAGCGATCTCTGCAACCCGGCTTTATCCCCGATCTCCCGGCAGATCCGATCCTGTTCTTTATAGAGCTCCATTGCGCCGTCTAGGTCTCCGCTCTTACTGAGTATGTCTGCTCGATTCCCGAGGAATTTCAATAATCTGTCCTTATCTCCAATGCCCCGGCAAATTCGTTCCGCCTCCTTATAGAGCGCTAGCGCGCCGATAAGATCACCCTTCATCGAGAGGGTATACGCTTGAATCCCAAGACAGTCAGGCAACTCATACCAGACTTTGAGATCCCGGATAATATCTTCCTGCTCCTTATAGAGTGCCAGCGCGCCGTCAAGATCGTTTTTTCTGGTGAGGATGCCCGCCTGATGTCCAAGAGTGTGGTGTAAATGGTATGTGTTCTTAATTTCCTTGACGATCCGCTCCTCTTCCTTAAAGAGCGCCAGCGCGCCGTCAAGGTCGTTTTTTCTGATGAGGATATCGGCTTGATTTGCCAGTGAATTTGCCAATGGATCTTTTTGCCCGGACTTCCGATAGACAAGCTCTTGCTCCTTTAGGAGTGCCAGCGCGCCGTCAAAATCGTTTTTTCTGATGAGGAAATGGGCCTGATGCCCTAACCAATGGCTAAGACTAGCGTCGTCACCCGAGCTCCGGAAGTGTTCGATTAGGCGTTTGCTCAAGCGTTCGCCCAAGTATTGCACCTCATCCTCGTGCCCTGTCTCGTGCCAAAGTGTCCAGATAAGGCCGAATGCTGCTTGGCTACCGACGCTGACGCGACCCCCCACTGTTAAAACACGAAACGGCAAAGGGGTAAGTGCAGATGTAGGATCATCGGCGACGTGCCAATATGCCTCTACTACGCTTAATTCGGTATTTTCTTCAATTGCGTTCCAGTAAGCTCTAACCTCATACTTATTTGCTAACCACGCTGCGTGCAAGAATGACAGGTTTTTTAACACGTCATAAAGGCGTTTCCATTCTAATGCTTGTGAAAGTTGGAATGGAAGCTCTGATACCTTTCGGCGGTTAGTCGCCGTTGGCGGTACGGCGTCTTCTCCAAGAAATAGCGGCTGGTCGTCGAAATAAGCAGCGAGCGCAAGTCTGAATTGACGTCCATTCGGCTCACTGAGGAACCGCTCGGCAACCACCTCGCCGAACTGCCGATGATAGAACGTGATCAGCGACGTCCCGTCCGCGCTCCGCTCGGTCAGGTACGGTTCGAGGTCAAAGAACAGTCGTGACCACACTACGACGGGAAGACGGCGCTCAGGCGGCGTGTGATGCGCGTGAGCGATGAAATCTTTGCATACCGTACGATCTCGGGACAACACATCTAGCAGCTCGTCCTCGGTCAGACCGTACCGTGCCGCACCTAGATAACCAAGACCATGCGACACAAGCACGTCGCCGTGATCGCGTGCGAGCCGGGCAAAGAGGTCACCTAGGATTCCAGTGATTGTTGTGCTCAAGGGCACAGGAGAAGCGAAGGAGTGCCACCGTCGTGCCTCCTCAAAGGCGAGTTTCAGGTAGAGCGGACTACTGCAGCCAGCAAACTTGGTGAGCACCTCGTCGCGCTGGTTAGGCTGCAACGTGCGGTGCGCATCCGCAAGCCAGCGGTCGAGTAACACTTTCCCCTCATCAGCGGACAACGGCGTTAGCTCCACGAGACGGGATGAGGGTCGCTCTTCCAACGCGGTAAGCGACTCGCCGGGAAGCGTCGAAACGATAAGACGAACGCCGTCGGGAAGCTGAGCAGGGAGCCACGTGAGGTGGCGGGCGTCGTAGTCGTCTGAGAGTTGGTCGAGGGCGTCGAGGAATATGATGAGCGATGGCTGGTCTCCTCCCTGCCCTGTAGTGTCGCGCTTAAATAGACCTTGCATTCGTCTTTGGGTCGGGGGAGACGTTCGTTGACTTATCCGTTCTACTCGTTGTTGGAAGTCCTTCACCAAGGCTTCGTACTCGTCTGGCACGGACGACTCGTCCTCTCCAAAGCGGTGGGCGATCTCTTTGCACACGAATTCTAGAAGCGAGCGCACTTTCGTGGAAGCGGCGGTTGCCCCTACAAAACGAGCGACAACGACGGCTTCTGGATATCGTTCTGCAGCACGCTGTGCTGCCTCTGCCATCAGCGCCGTCTTGCCAGAACCAGGCGCTCCGTGGATCGCGAGGATTTCATGGTTCTCGTTTTTGTCCACATACGCGTCGATCTCTGCGAGAATCCCCTCCCTACCGGTGAAGAACGCTGTGCGCTCCTCCCCAAA
>JBAULJ010000222.1:0-7429 GCA_049578125.1 Halobacteriota archaeon | reverse complement strand
AAGCATATATTACTCGCTCTACGTCGTTAATCTCGGATCCAGTCTTGTCAGTGGCATCTTCGCCGCGGTCGGATATGCAATCCTTGGAGTGCCGTTTTTCATTACGTTTGCGATACTCATTGCCATTTTTGGGCTCATTCCTGTCATAGGGAGGGCAATCATATACGTGCCCCTCACGCTATATTACCTGCTCGTCGGGGATCCCGTTAGGGCCATTGTGCTCCTAGTCTTCAGTTGGGCAGTGCTTGATCAACTAACCGGCCTGTATATCCTTCCTTTGTGGGCCCACCGCAGCACCGGCAGAGTACCGCAAGCGCTAACGATTCTCGCTTTCACTGCACCCATTTTGGCCCTCGGGCCAATCGGCTTCGTGATAGGCCCCGCGGCTTATGGACTGGCTCTCGCTTTGTACAGAACTTACCGAGATACGAGACAAGAGAGACTTTTATCCGCAGGTTCTTAGCATGTTGACCGCAAACCTAAGTGGCTATCCGAAGAGACCCGATCTCAACTCTATTCGAAAATATTTGGAGGTCGGCGGCGAAAACCCCTTCACGGCAGCCGTAAAGAAGGCCGTTCAGGACCAAACAAAAACCGGAATGGACATGGTCACCGACGGTCAAATGAGAGACTCCATCACCTTAATCGCGTCTAATGTTCCAGGAATGGAGACTGATGGCCACGCTCGGATTGAAAGCAAGTTGGGGGCTCCTCGACGACCGACGATGGCATTAGATTTTCTTACTGCTGCTACTGCTTGCGGCGATGCCAGGCTCGTTAAAGCAGTCTTGCCGGGCCCATTTTCGTTTGTCGAAAGCTGCCAGCTAAACCCCAAATCGCCTTATAGCTCAAATAGCGACGTGGACCTGCTGTTCGATGTCGCATCCATTCTTCGGTTCGAAATTGAAGCGCTAAAAGAGAACAAGGCACGCTTGATTCAAATCGTCGAACCCATCGAGAGCGTGAACGACATTGACGTTTTCTTAGATCTGCTGTCATTTTTGTTTAAAAGGGTAAGAACACCGATATGTCACCTCGAAGGTGACGTAAGCAAAGCGTTTCCACAGCTGCTAGATGCGAAAATCTCGGTTATTTCATTTGATGTTGTTGATTTCCCTCAGAATCGCGAGACGCTTAAGTTTGAGGAGCTCTTTCAGGTACACGAAAAAATAACCTCTTTGGGATGCGTCGACTCGTCAGCAGCGCAAAAAGAATCCATCGAATCGATTGAGAAGCGGGTCATCGCTTTCGTTGAAGCTTTTGGTTACGAATCCGTCTGGATTTCCCCGAATAAAACCCTCGCGAGCCTACCCCCACTAGCGGCATTTCACAAACTGCGGCAACTTAAGATTACGAAAGACCGAATCGCCGCCAGAGCGAGATAGTCATTCTGCATGACAAACGCCACTGATCGTAAGAGAAATATAGCCTCTATCATATCTAAGTCTTGGAGTTGATTACGTGCTTAGCGTTAATGAGATCTCTATGGGAATCGTTGAAGAAATGCTAGACTACACCGAAGAGCTGAAAATAGAGGCGCTCGAACTCGACAACGGTTCCACGGTAATTGATTGTGGCGTTAACGTTGAAGGGGGCTACGAAGCTGGCGAGATGTTTACAGAGATATGCCTTGGCGGGCTCGGATCGGTCAGGCTAACCGTGCAGACGCTGAAGGATACACCTCTAGTATTTATTCACGTTTTTACGGATCATCCTGCTCTTGCAACACTCGGATCGCAGAAAGCGGGCTGGTCGATCAAGAGCGACAAATACAGCGCAATGGGTTCAGGACCTGCGCGGGCCTTGTCGTGCCAGCCAAAGAAAACGTATGAACTGATTGATTACGAAGATGATTATGATTTTGGGGTCATCGCGCTTGAATGCGACCAACTACCCGATGAGAAAGTTGCTGAGACGATAGCCGAGCAGTGTAACCTTGAGCCTTCAAAACTGACACTGCTAAACGCACCGACATCTTCGATAGTCGGTACCGTGCAGGTAGCCGGGCGGGTAGTTGAGGTCGCCGTTTACAAGGCAGCTGAACTTGGGTATGACACTCTGCAAATAATAAGCGCGGCTGGCTCATGCCCGATCGCACCCATCACAAAGGATTCGCTCAGAGCAATGGGCATGACCAACGACGGCATCATCTACTATGGAAATGTCTTCATGACCGTCAAGGCGTATGACGAGATTTTAGAGAGACTACCCTCGGAAACGTCTCCATCATACGGCAAACCGTTTTTCCAGACGTTAACAGAAGCAAACTATGACTTTTATAAGATTGACAAGTTTATGTTCGCTCCCGCCCAAATAACGATCACAGATGCACAATCAAACGAAACACACAAACTTGGCCGGTTAAACGAAACAGTGCTCGCGGAATCGTTTGGGATTTAAAATATCCGCACTGGCAAAAGTCAGTTTGAAACGTTCAGGATCTTTCCTATGCCTTTGCTCTTGCCTTCTCTAAAAATAAATTTCTGACCAGCATAAACGTGATACGGTCGATATTTAAATCGGATCCTTACTCTTCCGGACTCGCCAGCCATCATGAATTCGCTTTCAGGATTAAAAGTCACGCTCTCCGATATGGTCTCAATGTGAATTACCGGTTCATAACCGCGTCCGATCCTCGTCGGATGCTGCAATATATACACTTCGCTGACAAATTCCCTTATTGCAGCAGGTTTATTCCGGGCAAGAACCATGCCTCGCTCAATCTGATGTGGCTTAACACCCTTAATGGCTATTCCTACGATATCGCCAGCCGATGCCTTTTCAACGTTGCAGTGGTGCATTTCAATCGATTGGATCTTCACTCGGCGCAATACACCGTCTTTTGCGGGGCCTAAATAGAGCCTGTCGCCTACAGCAACTCTGCCGCTTTTGATCGTGCCGCTGGCGACCGACCCAACGCCCGTTATCTGATAAACGCGATCAATATAAACCTCAAAATCTCCGTTCTCGCTGATGTTCCTTTTTGGCAGACACTTGAAAAGCTCATCCAAGATTTCTATGCCCTCGAGAGTGACGGGCGAAGTCCGTATGATCGGGACGAGCAGCCCTTGCGCGACCTTACTGCAGATCCTCGCGACCCCGTCGACCGTCTTCAACTTGTAAGGCACGCGGCCGACGATTCCTAGTACGTCGTGGATCTGAGATTCGACCTCTTGTGTGGCGCGCTGAGAGACTCTATCAATCTTCGTTACTGCAACAATGGTGGGGAGTTCCATTGCGAGCAGAATCCCAAGATGTTCCCGCGTGACGTGCGTAACACCGTCGTCAGCGGAGACGACAAGAAGCCCATAATCGAGCTTCGGGCCAACGATTCCCCTGATAGTGGTTCTAAGCCACGGTTCGTGGCCAACAGTGTCGACAAATGACACTAGCTTTCTGGACTTTTGAACGACCCCTGCTCGTTCTTTCTTGCTTAGCGGGTTCTTGAGCCGGATGACACGTTCGTTGAACCCGTAAACGACGTACGATAAGTCAGCGGAGAGTCCCCTCTCTATTTCGTGGGGCTTCACGTCGAGATAAAGTCTCGTCTTTCCTGCCCCGTCGTCAGGAGTGCCACTTACGATCGTTCCAACCAAGGTGCTCTTCCCGTGGTCAACGTGGCCTGCCGTTCCGATAAGGATATGATCTTTATCGACGTGCGTGTTCTTGATCGTTACTAACCCGACATGACCACCGTGGACTGGATAATCCTCCTGCTTACTGACGTCCGCGCCGATGTCGCGAGCGATTACTTGCAAAACATTCACAGACTCATCTAGCCGCGTCCTTGAAATACCCTTTAAATAGCCTGAATCGGTAATCCCGACGATGTACTGAGCTTTCCCGTTAGCTTGCAGCAGTTTATACTTCATCTGACACGCAAGAGTTTGCCGGCGCTCTGCCTTAAGGTGCGTTTCCCGTGTCAAAAACTCCTTAAACTCAAGCCCTACCCCCTCACCGTTGCCTGCGATCGCAGTCAGTTTCTCAAAACCTGAAAACATGAATATTCGCGAGTCAATAGATGTCGTTATGAAAAATAGTTCTATCGATCAGAGCGACTGCGACCAAGCGGCCGACCTACAACCCCGAACAAACCTTAATTGACTGTCGAATGCACTGGCTTAACTAGCACGGCGTCTGCGTAATACTGCCTTCAGCACCACTAGTGTCCAGAACCCAACCTGAAGGCTGAGTCACATGCCCGCCTGTCTTCCGTTTCTAAAGAGATGCACAGGCAATCCCCGGCAACTGCGCAAGTGTAGTCGCATGTCTTCAATGATTTCAGACCCGAATGGCTTTATAAGCGCATCAGCACCTATTCGCTCAGATAAATCCAGAATGCTTGGCTGAATTTCGAGTGGTGGGCGAATAGAGTATATCAAATTGGCGCCTCGGTACAGTCGCAGATCTGGACAGGTTATGTCGTCTTTGACATAGATTGGTGCCAGCCGACAATCGACCGCGTCAATTTCGAGGATGTCCGTTGCCGTAACCTTAAAACAAGCGCGAAGCGCTACAGCGACGGCTGAAAACCTTCCGCACCCTACCTCAACGATCATTCTCGAATAGTTATTCTTTATAAACTCTCGGAGAACTTCTGCAACGCACTCGTGCACAGCCACAGCTTTTAATTATTCTTTGTGCCCATAAACTTATTCCGCATCCACAAGCCTTAGCGGGGAGTTGCTGCTTGTCCTCAATTCGCAGGTTCCAACCATCAGATTTTGAACGGGTTATCGCCATCGAAAAAGAGGCATTTGACGAATATAACCCCATTCTGTTTATGGCGGCATACGAGACGTTTCCTGAGGGCTTCCTTGTTGCAGAAAAAGATGGTCACGTGGTTGGGTTCTTAACCACTGTAGCGGTCTCGCTATTCGACGTGAAAATCTTGTCACTAGCTGTGGATAGCAGATGCCAAAAAGAAGGGTTTGCGTCGATGCTCCTACGAAGCCTCTTCGAAGTCTTGCGAACAAAAGGAGTCCCAAGGCTACTCCTCGAAGTGAGGCTAAGCAACGTTCGCGCTCAGAGATTGTATCTATCGCTCGGCTTTATTCTCGTGAAGGTAATTTGTGCGTACTATCAAGACGGAGAAGACGCTTATTTGATGGAGAAGCTGCTGGTCTAACATCTATCGGAGTCTTATCATCTCGGTTCGTGCGGCGAGTTCTTGCATTCGTGCAGAAATCCTCCCTGTACCCGAGAGTTCCTCAGAGTCCATGACAGATGCAAGCTCGTTGCCAAGCACGAAGATCGCGTGCTTATGTTCTGCTTTGCTTCTATGTATGTGCATGGGACCAATATGAAGCGAATTGTATCGCTCAAATTCACCATTGCAAAACGTGTGGTCTTCAAAATAGTTCTTGACGCGAACTAAAAGCGTATGTAATTGAATAAGTTCCTCTTTGTGCATGGGCCATACCTCGGTGTCGTTAGACGCTAAATTGGTTAAAATCAAGTCGTATAAAGTGTTTATGTAGGAATAGAGCTTCCTAAAAATAATATTTAACGTTAGCGCTACTTGCTTGTCAAAAAAAGACCAAAAAAGAGCTGGAAACGGAACTGCTTAAAAACAGTCCCGCAGCCAGAGATTACTGCATATCTTCGATCGTGAGTACTTTGACCGACGCTGGTCTTTTCACGACGTTGCCGATTTTAACGCCTATTAGATAATTAAGCTCCTTTTCTGCCGCAATATCAAGAATACGCTGGGTGATAACTCCATCAAAAACGACGCTTTTGACAAGACCGTTTGACTCTTTCAGAGCGCTGACAAGATTGCGCACTTCCACCTCTTTTAAAACTTTCCCCTCAGCGTCGAGCAAAACCGCATTCAACGTGCCATTTAGCGCCTCGGCGTAGTTTCTGAGGCTGCTTTCAACGGGAGACGGCTCGCTAGCTTCCACCAATGCGACGTGAGGCGCCGGTTCTGGCTCCTTTCGAACATGTTGCGAGGGCTTCCTTTTGTTCTTCTGCTCAAGCACTTGTTCGATAGGTGTTTTATTTCTCAGCGCTTTCACAATCTCTTTCTGAGACAAATCTTCTACGCTTTTGCCCTCAGGCGCGTAAGCGACGTAATCAACGTCAGCCGTTTGCAGGAGCTCTTTCAGGATCAACTCGCCCCCCCGATCACCGTCTAAGAACGTTGTGACGGTCTTCTTCTTGCTGAGCTCAATCACCAGCTTAGGAACATTCGTCCCTTCAACGGCTATAGCATTCTTGATGCCGCACCTGAGTAGATTCAGAACATCGGCCCGTCCTTCTACGATCAATATTGCGTCAGAATCCTGAACATTAGGACCTGCCGGTAGTTTTTCTTTTCCATAGAAGACTAGTTCGTCGACTCGCACAGCTTGCTTAACGGATTCTGTCAGTTCTTGGCTCTCAGGGAGGCTTTCGTCAAACTTGTTAAGAAGTATGTGCTTCGCCTGATCTACGATTTTACGTCTCTTCGATGCCCTCACATCCTCAATCTTGGTAACTGCGATGCTAGCAACGCACGGTCCCACGCGGTCGATAGTCTCCAGCGACGCTGCGAGGATCGACGTTTCTATCTTATCCAGAGAGGATGAGATAAGCACATATCCGTCGGACTTGCCGCTTTTTGCGCTAATGTTGACTTCGATGCGTCCTATCCTGCCGGTTTTTTGAAGCTCTCGCAGATCTAAATCGTCTCCGAGCAGCCCCTCTGTCTGTCCAAATATTGCTCCTACGACGTCAGGCTTCTCGACGACGCCATCAGTGTGGATATCAGCATAAATAACGTATTTTGTAGTGTCAGAGTTTTGCATATATATCGTCAACTCCTTAGAAAAAGCAGAAGCTAAAGGGTAATAACAAGCCTTTTCAACTATTTCTACAGTCGCGGTTAGTGTTATTTGCAAGCTTCTGCTTGCAGTTATGAATGTAGGTTAACGTGACCTTCTTCATTGTCTATCTTGTCCCGCTTATAATTAAAACTACCGATGTGTTGCGACAAGCGTGACGATTCTGTTTTTCTTAACTAAATCTATTTTCGCACCGCCGCGTTGATAACCGACTCAACTTCGTCAACGACAGTATTGCACAATAACACCACTTTCCTAGTGCTTGTATGACCTGAAATGAGTTGCACATCGTCCGCAGGCATATTGAATAACAGAGCGAGGTATCTGACGAGCTGTTCGTTGGCTTTGCCCGCCTGGGCGCGCTTAGTGAGCTTGATACAAATGGTTTGTCGCCAAGGGTTAAATCCGGACACGCCCGAGTATCGTGAGCCTGGGCTGACATCAATGCGAATCGTTACTCCTTCCGGAACTGCCCTCAAAGCGCCCATAAGCTGCATAGACAACGTACTAAAGAAAAAGTAGTGGTCTTTGCCCTGACGCACTAACTCCGAAGGCTCATTCTCTGAAATCTTCGCTGTCACCTTCAGTTACCCTCGTGCCAG
>JBAULJ010000221.1:0-4346 GCA_049578125.1 Halobacteriota archaeon | reverse complement strand
TTTCACACGTATGCGAACATATAAATATATGTTGGTATCAAACGGAAGCACTGCAGCCCTTCTTTTTCCTTTTCGCTGTATAATTGAAGAATTAGAGACGTATGATTTTGAACTGAGCTTGCTATGTGCCTTTAGAGACCAGGTGGTTACTTCTTTCTTCTTTTAAACGTCCAACGGCGCCCAGTGTGTTCTGAAGCTTTCTCTCTTTGTTAAGTTGAGCTTCCAATGCATAAGGACAGCTCGCGCAGACCTCTGGATCTGGTACGACGTGCTTGCTGCCTGCAAAAACGAAGTGCCTTATCAGCCCACCCGAAGTCGTATGACAATCTTTCGTGTCTTCCTTCTGTCTCTACGTTTTTAACGACTCGATTGCTGTTTAGCGAAACGTTTTCAGGTGACTCACGGGATGGAGCTCGATATGGTGGCCAAGCCAGAATGCCCCGAGGATCAGGAAGGCCAGCACATAATGGAAAAAATCAGACGACAGCGAGAAGAGTAGGTTCGTGGCGAAGCCTGTTGACTGAACCAGGGCCGCCTTCTCCGGTATGTTCAGGCTGATGACAAGCAATGTCATCGCGAAGGCAAAGATCCCATCCGTCAGGGTTTCCAGCCGGCTTTTGGTAAGGTGCATCGCCTCACCTTCCGAATAATCTTTTTTCATGAAACGCTATCTCAGCTGCTAATTCCTGAAGGATTAATCTTTTGTTTTTCTCCCGCAACAGGTCAGACATACGGGGATTTCGACGCCTTTCCCCCGTATCAGGATAACGCCAGGGGCGCAAGGGATCCTGAGAAGTGCAAGCCATTCTGACTGCAATCCACTGGAGGCGGCATCCCACAGGTTGCTTGGCGGGGCTCTTTCCGAAGCTGGTGCGGCAATTGGAGATATTGCCACCCGTCGTATCATAGACCAGCTGTCCGGCCCGTTATATTCCAATTCGTACCGGTATCTGTCTGCCCATCCGAAACACAGGATTATGGCAAAGAAGAGCACCTGCCGAAACAGGTCAATTTTAAAGACAGAACTGGTGGAATGCCTCGTCTGCGTGCAGAAATACCACACACGGTGATGGGCGGACCGGGAACAGGGAATATGTAAACAAACACGGGCAGATCCACCATGTCGAGAAACCGGAATTGAAGAAGAAATCCCCAATTCATTTCCAGCGGCCCGGTAATCATCGTTTCCGACACACATTTTGGTTTTGAATACGAGTCCAAGAAAAGGTTCGAGAATCTCCTTAACTGGCTCATCCCCATAATCCGCGTATCCGAGAAAGCCTCAACGGGCGATTCCGGTGTAGCCAATTCACAAAAGAACGATGGGCTCGGCCGGATTCGGACCGGCGACCTCCGCCATGTCAAGACGGGCGATTCTGGACTTTTCGAGGGATTTTCTGTAGGCGAAATGACAACGAGAAAAGCTAACGCTCCTTCGTGAACGGTTTGATAGATTCGGCTAGGTAACCCGATAAGTTTCGAAAACGTATGCGGTAATCGGACTGTCGGATAGCTATAACCTGCTTTTGCGTGGTGTGCCGAGATTTTACTATTGTAAATCTCTAATAGCTCGTGTTTTGGTATCGCAAAGTTAGAAAAAAGGTCTGGGTAATGTTCAGCGACTAGCATACTATATGGATCGCATACATAGTGGATTTAATCATTATGATTCGCCCAAGTGGATGTCTTCTGCCATTCCGGTGATCTTGTGGTCAAGATGCCCACGCCCCTCGACGTGTTCTTGTCAATACCCGTCTACATAACCGGAGGGTTCATTAGCACAGTGGACTGTGACGAGGGCCGCATCTCGAAACAGCAACTTGTCAGCATGATTGACACCAGCGTTCCAAAGCGGCTTCGTGAGGATAACAGAGGACGTAAAAGAAGCTGAGGGCCCCATACAAGAGCTAAGCAACTCTGAGCTCAGAAGGGGCGAGGGCGGACATGTCAGCTACGGCGCCAAGCCGGAGTCTCCTTTGACGATTTAGTGACGTCTCTTGGCTTGTCCCTATTCAGTGCGGGTATGATCTCGGCGATATGAAATCTTATATACCAAGATCGATATGTTAGTTATCGATTACTAACACAAATCATGGCAACCGAACGTAAGGATACGCAGACGAGGAGAGAAGAAGCGCTTATTGTAGCAATGACTATCATTCACAAGGAGGGGATACACAACCTCACTCTTCGCCGCGTGGCAGAAGGCCTTGGGATATCTGAGGCCGCCCTGTTCCGTCATTTTAAGGACAAGGAGGACCTGATTGACCTCCTAGCCTCGAAGGTGTTCGATCAGTACATGGTCCGGGAGCCTGAAGACGGTGAAGATGCCGAAGCAGGCCTTCTTGCGATGATGACGGCCCAGTTCTCTTCCTTCCAGGGAGCGCCTGAGGCGACGTCAGTGCTATTCCAGGAGGAGCTTTTCCGGGAGTACCCTGCGATCAAGGAGCGGTTCGACAAGAGGCGGCATCAGAGAGCAGACCGGATTGCCAGAATAGTCAGGAATGCACAGGCAAAGCGTCAGGTAGCCAGAGACATCGATCCCGAGGTATTCGCCCTCATATACATGGGCGCGATGCGCAATGCAGTCGTGGAATGGCGGTCCGAGGGATGCGCTTCTGACCTCCTCGGACAGGCCGCCCCCCTCCATTCACATCTGATTCGCATTCTGCAAGAGGACTGATTGCGTAGTGGGTGATCGCGGTTGCATCTCTACTGTTTGTAGTTACCCAAAAAGAGAGAGAAAAAGCACATAAGTCCAAAAAATACGGAGGATTAACAATGGCAACAAAAGAAAAGATCGACATGTTCTGCTATCAATGTTCGCAAACAGTGATGGGAGAAGCTTGCACGCTGAAGGGCGTATGCGGAAAGGAGCCGACTATTGCGCGCTTGCAGGATAACCTGCTTTTCGCCATAAAGGGGATTAGCGCTTATCTTTACCACGCGCGGGAGCTCGGCTACACCGACGACGCAGTCAACGCTTTCATCGAACGCGCTTTCTTCTCTACGCTTACGAACGTCAACATGGATGCTATGGAATACGTCAAGCTCGTCCTTGAGGCAGGCGAGATGAACATTAGAACCATGCAGCTGCTTAAAAAGGCCCATATCGAAAAGTACGGTGAGCCTGTACCTACCCAAGTTCAGACGGGAACGGTCAAGGGGCATGGCATCCTTGTCACTGGTCACGACTTTAAGGTGCTTGAGGAGCTCCTCAAGCAGGTCGAGGGCACTGACGTAAACATATACACTCACTCTGAGATGCTTCCTGCGCATGGCTACCCTGGTTTGAAGAAATATGCAAACCTCGTGGGCAACCTCGGCAAAGCATGGCCTGACCAGTACGAGCTGTTTCCCAAGTACGAAATGGCAATTTTGGGGACGACAAACTGCTTCCTGGTGCCTAAAAAGGATATCAAAGACCGGATGTTCTCAACTGGTCTTGTCAGACTACCGGGCGTGCAAAACATCGAAGGTTACGACTATGCCCCTGTGATCGCAAAAGCAAAGTCGCTGCCAGAACTTCCCGACGCACCAGGCGAGTATGTACTCACCACCGGTTTTTCAGCTTCTGTTGTGTTGTCGCTCGCAGACAAGATCAAGCAACTCGTTGAAGCGGGCAAAATACGCCACTTCTTCCTTGTTGGCGGCTGTGATACCCCGATGAAGAAGAGTGAGTACTACCGCGAGTTCGTACAGAAGCTTCCGAATGACACGATCGTTCTGACGCTGGCGTGCGGCAAGTTCCGCTTCAATGATCTTGATTTGGGCGATATAGAAGGCGTTCCTCGTTTGATCGACCTCGGACAATGCAATGACGCGATTGTCGCCATTGAAATCGCACAGGCACTCGCCGGCCTCTTTGGCGTTGGGGTCAACGACCTTCCGCTGACGCTAGTGGTGAGCTGGATGGAACAAAAGGCAGTCTCCATCCTCTGGAGTCTACTCGCACTCGGCTTGAAAGGCATTTACCTCGGACCGATCCTCCCGGGCTGGGTTAACGACGAAATTCTGAACCTTCTCGTCGATACCTACGATATCAAGCTGATAAGCACACCGGACGAAGACATCAAGAAGATGCTCGCTTAAAGAAAGCGAAGGCTATTGCATCAAACCAAAATCGATGCTCAGCAGATAAGGAAAAAGAGGATTTAGGAGAGAACCAATGCCACCACATTGCGATACAAGAGATGGTCCAGTTGTCAGTGCTGCACAAGTAGCGTTAGACACGGGAAATGTGAATTTTGTCCTCATCTGGGTACCAGAGAGTGCAGAAAATGAGCTGAAAGATGTGTTCGAAAAGACCCTCGAGGTGAGAAAGAAAGGCGCAGAAGCGCAAGCTC
>JBAULJ010000220.1:0-1748 GCA_049578125.1 Halobacteriota archaeon | reverse complement strand
GGTTTGCATCAATTTCCTCCTCTGGCACGGGATCGCCCTCTGCAGTGGTACGAGTGATGCGTACGGTGTCTAATCTTTATCTAAGTTACAGCGCCAGTGACATGCTTTATGCACAAACTATGAGGTTACAGAACGAGCATCTCGCGCAATGGCCGTCGGCGTATAGACATACCACACCACCCCGCGAGCGCCGCTGAAAAAAAGGGTACGATTATGAGGTATTTCGCTGCTAAACGGTAACACTTAAGCCGTGTCAGCAATTTGTTATGTTTCTGATTTATTTTTTCCAGAACGAACTAAATAAGGCGAAATGTGTGACGACTAAGTCGGTAGTAGCGGTCCTCGTTTTTATTACAATTGTATCATCGTCCGTAGCGGGGTGCATGATAGGCAATTATGGCGCGACCGACTACAGCGGCTTTTACAACAAAGCGTGGCCAGATCGCGTCATTGAGAAGCCTTTCTACAAGACCACAAGTGACCGCGGGAACGATGTCTATGTGGGGGTTTTCGAGAACGCTACAAAACAATATAGCACCACCCTTGCGCTTGAGCACGTGAAATCACAAGACGAAGCGGCGCGCGTCTATAGATATATCGTTGCAGGCGCGATCAGTAACGGCTATGTGAAAAGATCAGATACGACGCCAACTGGCTGGCCAAACCCCGTTGAACGATGGGAAGGCAACAGAGGCTTCAATTACTTATACGTAGTGTATTACAATAGTCCCGACGTGAAGTCTTGGGTAGTCGAGAAGGAATACTCTTCGATCATCTTTTGAATCCTAGCGGACAAGGTTATAGTATGGACGGGGTTAGAGGGGTAGACGCCCTGCGAAACAGAGAGGCCGTTTATGAGCCGAGTGGCGGGGGTGCAACTAATCCTGCGTTGTTTATGCCTCGGATTGTGGAATATTATGCAACTATCCGTGCGGCAGCGACACTGTAAGTTCAAAGCGGAAAAAACTAATAAGAGCTCTGAAAGTCATAGGGCGGTCGATTGCATGATCAAAAAAACTGCAATGCCCATGATTGTAACACAGAGGGACGAATGAACGTATTTGCATCCAAAAATCAGGACCTCAATCCAAAGATAGTGCTCACCGCCGACGAAACGATGATGAGCAATTACCGTGGAAACATGTTTGCAGGGTTCGCAACGTGCATGCCACAGGGGATTGTCCCAGACTGGTTTTTTTTCCACGTGTGGTCGCCTCCAGTACCGAGAAAGAATGGAAGGGCGTTGTACGCAGACTGCGGGTTGAGGATCGTAGAAGCGAGCTTAGTGAGAGAGTTCGGTCAAGATGAAATAGCAGTCGTTCACCCTCACGACCTAGAGAAGGTAGTAGGCAGCAGGACTGAAATAATAGCGATAAGCGGACACGATTTTCTTGGCATCAATCCGCCTACTTCTGAAATCATCGACTTGGTGGATAGAGGCCCGCCTTACAACAGGGTCAAGTTTTTTGAGCTGATGAGGAAACCGGTCATGAAAGAGAACGTAGTTGTCGCCGGTGGAAAAGCGGCGTGGCAGTTGGCGGATGAGACCATTATGGGCAAGTTAAACATTGACTATGTCCATCTTGGCGAGGGGGAACTGACTATCCCTCAAATGTTCAACTCCATCCTCGAAGGAGAGAATCTCCCGAGAATAGTCAAGGGAAGAGCCCCAAGCGTAGAAGAGATACCAAACATCATTGGTGCCACGATTCGGGGGTTGGTTGAAATTGGAAGGGGATGTGGAAGAG
>JBAULJ010000219.1:0-4230 GCA_049578125.1 Halobacteriota archaeon | reverse complement strand
ATCATATCCTTTCTTTTGCCGAAGTTGTGGCTCAAACTGCTCATTTTTGGTATCTCCGTGAAAGCGCTACGATTTCGCCAACGATATGCGGCTCTAGGGGTGGTTTCCTCCTGGCTCTTAAGGTTTTACCGAAATGTTCTGGCCGTTTCTTAAAAGGTGAATATTGTCCCTCAGGCTGTAACCCGCTTCTTCCGCTAGTTCTACATAGGAGCTCGTCATCGTGAGATCTCCATGTGTTGGAAATATGTGGCTTGGTTTGAGCATCTTGATAAGCTCCCAGTGGTCTTCGCGGGCTGCATGGCCTGAGACGTGGACGTTGGTATAAAGCCGCGAACCGCGCATTTTAAGCTTTGTTTCGAGCGAATATCTGTTGGCCGCATTGATAGGGGTTGGAATCACCCCAGCAGAAAACACTATCTTGTCGCCAGGCGCAACTTGATAGGGTGTCAGCTCGCTTGCAACCCTCGTGAGCAAAGCTTCGGGCTCTCCTTGATGACCCGTGACTATTGGAAGGTATTTGTCTTTGCCCTCCTGCATCACTCTTCTCAATATTTTGTCTACCGATCTCCTGTTTCCGTACACACCAATGTCATTTGGAAGCTCTACATATCCCATCCTTTCAGCTGTTCCCAGATATCGCTCCATGGAGCGGCCGAGGATCAGTGGGCGTCGGTCCATCTCTTGAGCCGCTTCGAAGATTGTCTTTACGCGGGCGATATGTGACGAAAATGTCGTGACAAGCACCCCTTTGTCTTCTTCTTCAGTTCCAAGCAGTACGTCGCGAACTAGGTCTTTTGCAATCTGTTCTGACGGGGTTTTGCCGAGCTCCTTGACGCGAGTGCTTTCTACGATCAAAGCGAGCACTCCCTCTTTTCCCAAACTCTTAAGCCGATTGAAGTCTGGGGGTTTGCCAATCACAGGAGTACGATCGAGCTTGAAGTCGTTCGCATAGACGAGAGCGCCGGCCGGCGTATGTAGCACGGCAAATATCGGATCGGGTATGCTGTGCGTCGCTCTTACGAATTCAACTGCTATATCGGGAGTTATTTGGTACACTTGTCCCGCTTCAAGCGTATAAATGGGATTCTCGACGCCGAACTTCTTCTCGGCCTGGATCTGTTGTGCAATCAGCTCAGCGGTAAACGGTGTCGCGATTATTGGGGCGTCATATCTGTGTGCGAGCTTTGGGACTGCGCCTATATGATCAAGATGTCCGTGCGTGCAGACTATCGCCTTTACAGCCCTCTTGGATTGACTTAGCGGTGCGTCATTTGGTATCGCTCCCATCTTGATTAAGTCAATAGGATGCATCTTCTCTATTTCTGCATCCTCGTGAATGGCAATCCTGTCGAGCCTGAGCCCCATATCTATGACTACGATGTCTTTTTTCACCCGAATGGCAGTCATATTGCGCCCGACTTCTTCATAGCCGCCAATTGCGTTAACTTCTACCTCCACAACACTACCTCCTTATCTGAAGCTCTGTTACATTAAATCCGCGTTGCTGCAATATTTCTTTGGCTTCGCCTGTGATTATGAGCGGACATCTTTTAAGGTCAGCGAGTGTCGCACATCCCGTCAGGAACATTGCGACTTTCAATTCTTCGGTTATCGCCGTGATCTCGTTTATTACGTATTTTGGGCCCTTAAATGCGAGCTTCAGTAGTGGCAACCCTATACTGCACAACGACGCTCCAAGGGCAATTGACTTGGCCACGTGAAGGCCATGCCTAATTCCTCCCGTTCCGATAACGGGCAAGATCAAGGACTCTACAATAGATATCGCAGTAGGTATGCCCCAGCTGCTATATAGCCCCCCCAATCTCTCGAGCAGAGGGTCTGTCTGTGCACGGTAAGTCTCAACTCTAGCCCAGCTTGTGCCTCCAGCACCACCCACATCAATGGCGGATGCTCCTGCCTTTTTTAATTCAGCTGCCGCCTCTCTTGAAATGCCAGCACCGGTCTCCTTGGCAATAATCGGCACCTGCAGAGATTCGCTTAGCGATTTTATAGCGTCGAGGCATCCTTCTGCGTTAGTGTTGCCCTCTGGTTGTACAGCCTCCTGCAAGAAATTCAGATGAATTGCTAGTGCGTCCGCGTCGACCATTTCGATCACGCGTTCGATAATCTCTAGATCATACTCCTTGACTTGAGTAGCGCCAATGTTGGCTACGACAAAGGCACTAGGGGCTCGCTCCCTGACTATGCTAAATGATTCGACTTGTTCAGGATGTTCAATTGCTGCGCGCTGGCTCCCTACGCCAATGCCAATCCCGAGTTGTTCTGCCGCCTCTGACAGTGCAGCGTTCACAGCAGTAGTTTTCCCGTGTCCACCTGTCATTCCTGCTATGAAGACGGGAGTTGTGAACCGTCTTCCCAGGAATTCAGCAGTTACATCGATTTTTGACTTCGAGATTTCCGGAACTGCATTGTGGACAAATCTGACATCTTCGAGGCCTGTTTTTCCTGATTCCACATCTTCAGCAGCGCAGACCATTAGGTGCTCGATTTTTCTGTTCGTTGTCATCTTGTTCCCATGGATATAGTCGTCCCTACCTCTTGGTACGACATCAAGAACTTAGCGACGTTGCCATCACGAGTAGCGTTGAATATTTCAGACTGAATGCCTGACTTAGCGATGTCCACAAGTTCTGAGACTTTGCGTAGCATGCCTCCAGTGACGTCTACGACGCTTGAACCGACGATTTCTTTGCGGTATTTTTCAAACTCGCTCGCGTTGAGATGGCCGATTTTTTCGCCTTTGTACATGATTCCGTCAACGTCCGTCCCTATACCTATTTTTTCAGGTCGCATCCTTTGTGCGAGAAATCCTATTATTTGATCACCTGATAAGATGTTGAAACCGTCGGCGCTATCCATAACGATGTCACCGTGAAGCACCGGAATGATATTGTTTTCGAGCATCAGGTCTAACGCAGTCGTGTCGAAATGTGCGATTCTGCCAGCATCTAGCACGACGCTATCTAGCGGGTGAATTGGCAGCGCAGGGACGCTTTGAGAGTGCAGTTCATTTATAAATCTGGTGTTCAACGAGGACACTGCCCGATGGGTCTTCCATAGGCTACTTACGCTGAGGCCTTTAGACAAGTAAGTCGCTGCTTGCGGGTGTCCGAAGGAGCCAGCGCCGTGGACAAGCACGAGATTAGATCTCTTCGCGTCGGCTATCTGTCGAGCGACCATACGCAAGTAATCTTTTCGCATAGTGCTCGCCCGCGCTTTGTTCGTCAAGACGGAACCACCGATTTTAAGGAGAATCACATTGAATCACGCCTTTTTCACTCTGTCTGCAGACCCAAATCAGAGAACGCCGCGTTTAGCACTTGGGCATGGTGCTTTACGATAGCTTGCGAGACCTTCTTGACGTTTCCATCTTGCGCAATTGCTAGCATACAACCTCCGCGACCGGCGCCTGTAATCTTAGCTCCGAGTGCTCCTGCTGTTCTCGCTGCGTATACGAGTCTGCTCAGCGCTTCGTCACTGACTCCGATTGACTCGAGCAGTCCTTGATTAATGTTCATAAGCTCGCCCAAGCCGACGAAGTCTTCATCAGCAAGCTTCTCTTTTCCCAGGCGTGTTACGTCTCCCATTGAAGACAAGACGTCCGTGATCAAAGAAGGGTACTTCTGTTGTATTCTTGCTACCGAGGCGATGACGTCACTGGTTGACCTTTCAATGCCGGTTGCGCCGATTATGATCGGTATGTTGAGCGATGACAGATGAGAAGTTGTTGTCTGCTCTATTAAGACTACGCCGCCGGTTGAAGAGACAAAGGTGTCTGCAGGACTGGCCTGCCCCTGAACAGCGGTTTCTACCTGATGTCCTATTTTTGCTATTGCTTCATTTTCCAGTTCTATACCGAGACATTCAGCAAGAGCTTTTATCGTGGAGACAGTTACGGCCGCTGAGGAACCTAACCCTTGACGTGGCGGCAGTTGCGATCTTATCGTTATTTCTGCGCCAAAGTCTGTATCGAACAGTCGTTTTATGGTTTGAACAGCACAGCAGGCGTACTTGAACTCTTCACTAGTGCAGTTCAGGCGCTTGCCCATCGCATCTATTCTTATTTTTCCCGAAGACACGAGCTCTACTGATGTGCTTATTCGCCGGTTTATCGCGCAAGCTATTGCCGGCTCTCCGTAGACAACAGCGTGCTCTCCGAACAGATAGATCTTACCGGGCGCCGAACAGGTTATCATCTATAGGTTTTTT
>JBAULJ010000218.1:0-10526 GCA_049578125.1 Halobacteriota archaeon | reverse complement strand
CATGGGCGGAGCGGACAAACGCCTGTGGGAACTTGCACGCAAGCTTGCCGAAAACGGTGAGAACGAAGTTCATATTTACGGCATGAAATGGTGGCACGGGCCTGATACGATCGTGACCGATAACGTGCACCTGCACGGCGTCTGCAAGGTTCGCGAACTGTACAACGAGCACGGAGTTCGCTCGATTACAGAAGCTTTGATCTACTCGTTGAAAGTCTTGCCGCCCCTGCTGAAGGCCGATTATGACGTGATCGACTGCAACCAATTCCCCTATTTTCCGTGTTTCTCTGGCAAAATAGCCTCCATCATCAAAAGGAAACCGTTGGTGATCACGTGGCTAGAAGTGTGGGACGCCTATTGGTCCGAATACCTTGGGACTATTAGTGGCAGCGTCGGTAGAATGATAGAACGACTGACGATGCGTCTTCCTGATGGCATTGTGGCGATATCACAAAAGACGCGCGGCGATCTTATTAAATGCAAGGTCAGGCCAGAGCGCATTGACGTCATACCAGTCGGCATCGATCTCGAGCGCATCACTAAAATCGCACCTGCTCCGAGAACTACCGATGTGCTGTTTGCCGGTCGACTCATCCACGAGAAACGTGTAGATCTTTTGCTGAACGCGATAGCTATGGCAAAAACGGAAGTTCCGATGATTTCTTGTGCGATTATCGGAGACGGTCCAGAGCGAGATACGCTTGAAGACCTTGCGGCCACACTCGGACTCGAAAAGAACGTCATCTTCACCGGCTTCGTCGATCAAGATGGGCTTACCGCGTACATGAAAGCATCGAAGGTGTTCGTCCTCCCGTCGGTTCGCGAGGGGTTCGGACTCGTTATCATCGAGGCAAATGCGTGCAGGCTGCCGGTGATCAGTATAAGGCACGAGATGAGTGCTGTCCGAGAGCTCGTTCAAGACGGCGTCAATGGCTTCCTCATCAGCAAGATCTCACCCCGGGAAATCGCAGAAGCTATTCTAAAGATCGTCAGAGACGATGTGCTGCGAGAGCAACTTGCTGAAAATGGATTTGAAATGTCGAAGAGATATGCCTGGTCCGATATCTCAAAAAGCATTATAGATACCTACGAGAAACTAAGCAGCTGACAGAAGGGCTATTCAATGACAACGGGTCCGTCCCGCCTGTCTCGGGCTCTCATCTGCCTCGGTTTCGTGACCGTACGCACGTGCAATCCTTTATGAAAGTGCTAATCGCTTCACCTTACTATTCTGGTGTCGGAGGACTACAGCAGTATACCTACAGAATCGCTGTCGGACTGCACAACGCGGGAGTTGATACGGCCGTTGTCACGAGCTCACGCGTTCCGCGTACGTCCGGCCCCTCGGTTTTCACAGTTCCTCAGCTCACGACTATCTCTAACACGCCGTTTAGTTTGAGCTGGTTTGGATCCATCAAGAAGATTATCGACGAGTTTGACCCTGATATAGTGAACGGGCATTTGCCAGTGCCCTATATGGCTGACGTAGCCGCGAGAGTGTGCGGTGATCGACCGTTTGTCTTGACGTATCACAACGACGCGGTGGGCATTACCGCGTTAACCAAGCTTTTGGTGCGCGCTTACTACGATATCTTGGGAAAAGGGACCGTCAAGCGAGCGAGTCGCATTATTGCCACTTCTCAACGCTATGCCGAACGTTCTCCGTATCTTAAGAAGTTCCTCAACAAAACTGCTATCGTCCCCCCTGGCGTCGATTTGGCGACATTCAATCCAAACGTGTATCCTGGCTTCATAAAGGACACGTACGACCTAGAAGGGCCTGTAATCCTCTTTGTCGGCCAGCTAAGCAAAGCGCACCGGCACAAGGGACTCCCTATACTCATCCGTGCGCTACGGCATCTCGATCCCAGCACGACGCTCGTCGTTGTCGGCGGCGGAAACTGGCTTTCGCACTATGCGGCGGACGCGGAACACGCCGGGGTTGCAGGCCGAGTCGTATTTGCCGGGATCGTATCCGAAGAAGAGATGCCCCTTTACTACCGGGGGGCGGACCTCACGGTGCTTCCGACCTACACCGATGCGGAAGGGTTTGGCATGGTTCTGGCCGAAGCGAATGCGTGCGGGAGGCCGGTCATTGGCACGAAAGTGGGCGGCATCCCCTCAGTTATTGAAGATCATCATAACGGGCTGCTTATAGAGCCGGGAGATGTGAGCGGGCTTGAGCAAGCAATAGCGGCTGTTTTGCGCGACAGCGAGCTCGCCGAAACCCTCGGCCGGAACGGCTTTGAGAGGATTAAGACCCAGTTTACGTGGGCTCAGGCGGTTACCCGCACTATTGACGTTTACGATGGCTTAATATAGGTCAGTTCAAAGAAGTAGACTGAGAACGAATGCTCTTTTGACGTGCAGATTTTGAGGTTGTTTTTGTGAGAATATGCATGGTATCTAACCTCTATCCGCCATACGTTCACGGTGGCGCCGAACTGTACGTCCATGATATCGCACAACGACTGGGCAACGAACACGACATCTCGATAATAACGACCACTCCTTTTGACAGAGACACGTGCGCACCTTCCGACCACGAGGCCCCGAGAAGAGAATCCGTCTACCGGTTTTACCCGCTGAACCTCTACTCTTCGTATCACTATTCCGGAAAACCCCTCCTCGTCAAGCCAGTCTGGCACGCTGTTGACGTGTGGAATCCGCACACGTATGTGTTTGTGAAAGACGTGCTCAGGCGAGAGCGCCCCGATGTCGTCCACGTGCACAATTTCAAGGGCTTGTCGGCATCGGTATTTAGTGCCGCCAAGGATCTGCACATTCCAACGGTTCACACGGTGCACGACTACAACCTCGTATGTCCAAAGACGACTATGCTTACGCGGAAAAACGCCTCGTGCGTAAACCCTCATAGCTTATGCCGCCTCTATCGCTGGATGTCAAGGCGCATTGATCCGGATGTCGTAATCGCCCCGTCTGACTTTGTGCTTAACACCCTTTCCGGCTTCGGACTATTCACCGCCACCCAAAAGACGAAGCTCGCGCTTGGCATAGAGGGGGGCGACCCTGTGGCAAAGGTCAACAACGGCACATTTGACATACTCTACGTGGGGCGTCTAGGAAAACACAAAGGCGTCCACCTCCTCGTAGAGTCTGTGAAGAGCTTAAACCTCAGCAGTGCCCGACTGCACATCGTCGGCCAAGGCAGTGACGCGGCGATTTTCAAGCGCGCTGCGCGGGATGACGGACGCATTAGCTTCTATGGCTTTTTAGCCCCTGAGAAGCTTCGGCAGCTCTACGGCATAGCTGACGTGGCTGTGGTGCCGTCAATCTATAACGAGACGTTCGGCCTCGTTATACCCGAATACTTTTGGCAGGGTATTCCTGTCCTCGGAAGCCGCGCAGGGGCAATTCCTGAGCTCATCAGTGACGGCTACAACGGTTTTCTTTTTCCGCCCGGTGACGTTGAAGCGCTGAAGGCCCTCCTAGGAACGTTGTCATCTGATTCGAAGCTCATCAGTGAATTGAGCGAAAACGCGCGCAGATCGGCAGCAATGTTTGACATGGGCGTCCATCTGCGTAAGCTCGAAGCAATATACGAGCAGGTCGCGTCACGCTGAGGCAACTTGCTCACACACGCTGAGTACGCGCTTTGCCACACCATCCCAGCCGAAGAGTGTGACGGCGCGTTCCCTCGCGGCCAGCCCCAGGCGCGCCACACGCTTTGTATCCTGCAGCAAGTCGATTATTGCAGCAGCGAGCGCGTGCGCATCTCCCGGAGGGACCGACACTCCCGAACTTTCATCCACTAGTTCCGGGATTGCCCCGACGGCAGCTCCGATTACGGGGGTTCCGCACGCCATTGACTCAAGGGCCGGTCTGCTGAATCCTTCGAGCAGCGAAGGCACTACCGTCATCGCCGCGCGCTGATAGAGCGCGATGAGATCGTGCTGCGAGACAGATTCAACAAGCGTGATTGCGTCGGCGACGCCGAGCGCGCGCGCTTGTGCCAGAATCTGCCCTCTTAAGCCCTGCGAGTCTTTGCCAACGATTACGAGCTCAGCACGGGAAACGTGCTGTGCTGCTGCAAACGCCTTAACCAAGCAAGCGATGCCTTTTCTGGCTTCGAGTCCGCGAGCGACACACGCGATGAGCGGCGTTTCGAAGGCCGCGCCCTCGTTTCGCCCGCTGGCGGGCGTAAAGAGGTGCACATCAACGCCGTTCGGTATTATGCTTATTTTTGCCGCTTGCTCCGGATACCGACGGGTCGTCCTCTCCATCGTGTCGCTGCTCTGACAGATTATCGCGTGCGCCCGTTTCAGTGCACGCTTCTCCAACGCCGCAAGCAACCCAATCGCGACACGTGACCAGGTCCCCATCGGCGACTGTCCGAGCTCCGACGAGGGCAGGTGGTGGAGTATCTGCACGGTCGGGGCATAGCTGCGAACCGCGAGCCCCTGCGAAAGGTCGTTAACCAGATGCACGTCGCTCCCTGCGGGCGTGTATTGCGAGAGCGCGTAGTAGTAAAAGGCCGCAATACCGTGACCTCTTAAGAATGTAGGGAGACGCCGATACCTAACATTTGCTGCTCCTGTTCCGTACCAAGCGGCCGCAAAGGCGTCTGGCGGCGACTGATAGGCGCCGCAGCTATAGACCGTAAGCTCGCAAAGTTGTTCGAGCCTCTTGCTGAGCTCGAGCGCGTAAACGCCGGCACCGCCGATGAGGTTACGGTCGTATTCGAACGTGGATAATGCTACTCTTACGCAGGCGCCCCCCTTCACCACTTTTCTTGGTCTGAGTAAGTCACGACATCACCTTCTGCCGATTATGCTCTTAATGACGTCAACGTCTTGCTTCGTGAACGTCCTGAGTGCGATCAGCGTGGCGAAGTACACCCACACAGCGACGCCGAATATGATGAATATGTTGATCGGTCTGAGATAATAGACGACGACTGCCATGACAAATGACCCGATCAGCGGTTTGAGCACAACCCGCTGCACTTGAATAAAGCACAGGTTCTTTGAGGCGTAATAGAAGCAGATCGAAAAGGTGGTGAGCTCGGTAGCTACCATGACGTAGCTTGCGCCAATGTAGCTGAACGTCGGTATGAAGAGAAGGTTAAGAATGATGTTCACCGCGACGCCCAATCCGGTGGCATACATCACCACACGCTGCAAGTTTATCGACGTCAGCGTCGTGGTGAGCACATAGTTGAGGAAGAGGAGGGCGACCGACCAGATGACGATTTGCAGGACGCCGACTGAGTTGTAGAACTGGCCGCCATAGGTAATATCGATGACCTTATCAGCGAGCACCGTTGTGCCGAATGCGAGCGGAAGCCCGAGGATAACCATATAACGGAACGACTCATTGTAGACGATCTTTGCGAGGTCTCTCGAAGAGACGTGGAGGGTAGACATGACGGGGAAGAGCGCGCCCATGAATGCCGCCGGTAGAAAGGTCAGTGATATCGCCATGGTGTACGCGGCATTGAACCATCCGGTCGCTGCATCCCCCTGAATAAACGATAGAAGCAGCGTGCTTATCTTGTAATAGATAAGCGTGAAGAATACGATGAGTCCAAACGAGGGAGCCTCCTTAAACAAATACGTTAAAAAACGCCGCTCGAGCCTAAACTTCGGACGCGCAAACCTTGCAGAGGCTAGCGCAAGGCTTGCCGTCAGGTTGATCAGGCTCCCGACGACGAATACAAGGGCGAGTGCGAACAATCCGTATCCCAAATACAGCACGATGATGCCAAGGACGACCGTCACGCTCTGTTGAATGACGTTGAGCGTGGCATCATACTCCATTTTTTCGTGGGCTTTGAACGTTGCTCTCACGATCTGCGCGAGAGCGGTCAGCATGTAAGCGAGGACGGCGATGTACACGATCACGGCCTTCTCCTGTGGGAGGTCCATTAAGCCCACGAGGAGGAACAAGAGACCATAGGCGATCACAGAAAGCGCCGTTTCAATGAACAGGATGTTCCCAACGTAACGAGCGAGATACTTCTTTTCTCGTGACGTATCACGGATGATAAGGTTACTCATGCCAAAATCCGAGATGACGCCATAGACCTCCGCAAACGAGAAGGCAAACGCATATATGCCGTACCCCGCGGGGCCGAGCGTTCGAGCAATAGCGATGGCGAGCGCAAAGCGCATCAGACGACTAAATATATCCGCAGAAGCCAAAACTGCGGTATTTTTGAATATCCTTCTACTGGTACTCATCTCGAACTCGTTGCTTTCCCGTTAGCGCCACAGAGGATTGCACCAAAAGCGAACGCGTTCGGTCGACCATCTCGCAGGCCACCGACTGGCAGCCCAAAAACCCCTAAATTGAACGCGCCCAACCCTCCGCACGCGCTAGACGTTTAAAACCTCATGCTTGATAAAGCATATATAATCGTACAAGTATAGAAGGCCCAAATATGAACTTACAGAGCCTTGGGCGCCCCAGTCTCGCCTATTTGTTTTTCCTCGCGTTGTGCATACCGGTTATCGTGCCGGTTGGAGGGCCGATTCAGGCCTTCTGTGCTGGGGCAATTCTCTTCTTTTTCCCCGGATATTTTACGTCGCTCACCCTTCTCACCGAACAAAGCGTCGCCGGCAGGGTCGGAACGGCGATTGGCTTCAGCGTCGTGCTCCTCGCCATCCTCGAAGTCGTCTACACAACCCTGCTGATTCCAGGGGATCTGCTCACCATCGTTGGGCCACTGTTCCTGTGGACGACGCTTATGTTCGTTTTTGGCCTTGCCTTGAAACGCGAGGAGGCACCGATCAACGTTAATTCCTTGTTTAAGCCCGAGACCATTGTCATCGTCGCGATGCTCCTCTTTGGGGCCCTGACGCGACTTTGGTACCCGTTGTCGGTCCGCACGATTCCCTACTTTGATCCGCTCTACTGGGCGACGCGCGCGAGCTATTTCGTCCACACGGGTTTCACCGGCATACCCTCGTTCTTGGCAGGCGGCAGTGGCGACTGGATCCGCGAGCGGAGCTTCGAGTTCATGACAGGATCGTTCGCCATGATCGGCAACGTCTCGGTGGTCGACACGGCGATTTGGTTCGGACCAGTCGTGGGCGTTCTCGCCTCTATCATGCTCCTTGCCGTTTTGGAACGGCTTGGGGTGAGCTTATCAGGCAAGGTCGTTGGACTGTTCTTATTTGGCTCCATGTCACCGCTCTTTGAGGTCTTCTGGAGGACGAATATCACGATAATGCAGGGCGTCGGCACCTACTTCCTGTTTCTTGGCCTCTACCTCTGCGCTTCACGAGAGGTGGGTTCGTTTCTGTCCGGTGCGTTCGTGCTCGGCCTCTCGCTCGACATTCACATCCTCTACGGGATCTACACTCCCTTCATACTCATTTTCGTGGTGATCGCACAGCTCATGAAACGGCAAAATGCCCTCACGGCGTTTGCCTCCATCGCTACCTATGTGATCGGGCTCATGCTCTTTGCGTGGCGGTTCCTCGAGCGCGGCGTGCCGACCAGCTTCACGCCGGGTCTCGTGACCAAAAGCGCGGTGCCGTTTGCGATGCAGGCCGTTCTTCCCCTCCTTGCGCTCCAACTGGTGTATCCCGATCCGACGTACATCCTCCTCTACGTAACGCCGCTCATCGCAGCGCTCGCGATCGTGGGGCTGGCGGGCTCTCTGATCGAGGCGAACGAGTGGGAGCTCTCGCATCTCGTTCTTTTGGCGTTCATTTTGGGCATATTCGCGGGCTGGATGCTTTCAACGCTCTACTTCTCGTTCAATCCAGATACCGCCGAAATCTTCCGCGGGCGTGGGGTGGCGTATGCTCAGGCGGTGCTCATACCCGCCGCGGCGCTCGGGGTCTCCATCATAGAGCGATCGCTCGGACGCCAGTCGGCGCTCATAGCCCCCGGCCGGGTCGCTGCTGTCGTGTTGATCGTGCTCATCATTTTCACGAATGCGGCAGGGGTGGTAACGACGAGCAAATATCAGTCCGTGATTGAACAAGATGACTTCAACGCGATCAAATACGTGGGACAGATTCCCAGCAACAGCACAAGGCTCGCGTTCTTCGCTCACCTTAATCCGAAGGACCCGTTTCTGAACGCGAGTTCTTCGCAACGCACAGCGCTCTTCTACGCCGCAAACCCGTCAGCGTTCGACGCCACCCCGATGGCGTACCGGGATGAGGTGTCGAACAGCACCGCCTTGTTAAAGGCAGCCTTTCAGAGCGACAAGGGCTTCTACAACTATATCATCCTCTCCGCGAACCTTGGTTACAGCGATCGAAACTCCTTCGATAGCTACGTGAGATCAAACGGGTACACCGCGGTGACGAGATTTGGTGACGCATACGTCTACCGCAGTGCGGGGCGATAGCGTCACTGCTTCTTTGTTTCTCTCAGCGCTCGCAGAATAGCCCCTTCACTTGCCGAACTTACCGAAGCGGCATAGCGTTTCAAGTAGCCGTGAACGTCTTTGTGCGGCGGCCTCCACGCGGCCTTTCTCGCCGCAAGCTCGTCCTCTGTCAGGTGCGCGGTGAGCTGGTGGTTGGGTATGTCGATGGTTATCTCATCGCCGTCTCGCAGGAGTCCCAGCGGACCGCCCTCGGCGGCTTCCGGCGAGATGTGTCCGATCGCAGCGCCTCGCGTGCCGCCCGAGAAACGACCATCGGTGATGAGCGGCACCTTCAGTCCCATTCCCGATAGCGCCGCGGTTGGCGCGAGCATCTCAGGCATACCGGGCCCGCCTTTCGGTCCTTCGTAGCGCACGACGACGACGTGCCCTTCGTCGACGGAGCCGGCCAGAATGGCCCACATCGCCTCGTCTTCAGAGTTGAAGACTCGTGCCGTTCCTGTAGAACGCAACATGTCGTCGCTCACGCCGGCGCTCTTGACGATGGCGCCTTCGGGAGCAAGGTTCCCGTACAGCACCGTTATGCCGCCAGTCGCGTGCACCGGGTCGTCGAGGGGGCGTATGACCTCATCACGGTAGATGTGGGCGCCGTCGGCGATTTCGTAGATGGTCTTGCCCGAGCAGGTCATCTCGTTAGTCAACAGCGTTCGCGCACGCTTCATGATGCCGGGGATGCCGCCGGCCGCGTCGAGGTCACTCATCGTGTAAGGGCCGCTTGGATTCATGAACGAGATGTGCGGCGTTCGCGCGCTTAGTTCGTCAAACAGCGTAAGGGGGAGCTTTATGCCCGCCTCGTGTGCTATTGCCGGAAGGTGCAGCGCCGTATTCGTGGAGCCGCCGATTAACATGTCAAGCGTGATCGCGTTGCGAAACGATGCCTCCGTAGCGATGGCACGCGGCGTGACATCGTCACGAATAAGGTCGATGATTCGCTTGCCGGTGTCCTCAGCGATTCTCCTCCTTCTCGCGTCGACCGCGGGCGCCGTCGCACAATAAGGGAGCGAGAGTCCTAAGATCTCTGTCAAGCAGGCCATGGTGTTGGCGGTGTACAAGCCCTGGCAGCTGCCACATCCGGGACACGCCCTGTTGACGAGCTCCTCAAGGTGTGCTTCGGTCATCGTGCCCGCCTGCACACAACCGACCCCCTCAAACGTCGAGACGAGCGTGAGTTCGGTGCCCTGGTAGTACCCGGCCTGCATCGGCCCTCCGGTCACCACAATAGAGGGCAGGTCAAGCCGCAACGCGGCCATCAGCATTCCCGGAACGATCTTGTCGCACGACCCCACCATGACCAGGCCGTCAAACTGGTGTGCCTGCGCCATAAGCTCTATGGAGTCCGCTATGCTCTCACGCGACGGGAGGGCGTACCGCATGCCTGCGTGCCCCATGGCGATGCCGTCGCAGATGCCGATCGTGCCGAACTCGAACGCGATGCCTCCCGCCATGTGCACGCCCTTTTTCACGAACTCGGCCAGATCCCGTAAATGAAGGTGTCCGGGAACGATCTCGTTCCACGCGTTGGCGATGCCGACAAACGGGCGTTCGAGATCGTCGTCTGTCAGGCCGAGCGCCTTTAGGAGCGCTCTCTGGGGCGCGCGTGCGAGCCCCCTCGTTATCTCCTTGCTCCTCAGTGCCATATGCCTAGCAAATGAGCTCTGAAGCTATAAAAAGGGATGCGCTGCCGCGATCGGGAAGAAGTCGGGTCAGGGGCGAATGTAGGGTGCGCGAAAAACGGCTCAGAGATTATGCTGCTGCTGCCTGGCATTAGCACCTGTTTTTCGCTTCGCAGGTGCGCTCTCCTGAGGCGGTTGCGCGATAAACGCGGAAAACGAGAGATCTCGATGAGCCGCAAGGCGATCTCCACAGCCTGCAACTTAATCCTCAGCTTAGGCTCAAGCTCGAACGAAGAGCTATCGGCGTTTCGCACCTCCGCGACAACCTCATGGGATAAGTCGCGCACGTCTTCTGCGGTCTCAATTTCAATGGCGGTTAGACGTGTGTCTATCCCTTTTTTCGTCAATCCCGTAGCCCGCTGCTTCTGCTTGTACGCCTTGTCGTATTCACGACGTCTTGTGGGGTCTTTGCATGGTATTTCTTTGGTTTTCTTCCTGTTTTCTTTTTCTGATTTTACGACGGCAGGCGCGTGTGCGCGGTGTGCAGG
>JBAULJ010000217.1:0-2140 GCA_049578125.1 Halobacteriota archaeon | reverse complement strand
GAGTTGAGGCTCAGTTGAGTTATGGCCGGTGGGGCGCCCCAGAAGCCGTTGCTTACGACAAACTGCGCTACGGCGTATTCACCTTGAATATCATTTCCCCAAAGGAAGTTCGAGATGAGCGCGTTGTGAAGCAGCAGGGCGACGGCCGCCACGAGGATTGCGAGCCCATAGTAGCGTCGAGGCACCCACGAAGTAAAGCCGCACACGAGTATGAGCGCGGCAACGGAGAGGAGCGTGATGATGACGCCGACGCTTGTCCCGTAGAGGTTAAACCAGTACGCTCCGAAAACGCTCATAAAGGGAAGAAGACACAGGGCGACCGGCACTGGTGACGATCGGAGCCGGACGTCAATGACCGTCGGACGAGAGAACGCCCGGTCACGGCGATAGCAAAGGAGGAGGAGCACGGCGACGAGTGCGGTCATCGTCGCGATGAACGGCAAGAGCGAAATCGGCCGCGGAATGAAACGGAGGTACGCGGCGTTCATAAAAAGACCCGTGAGCATCACCGTAGCGACGCTTAACCCGACCGTATACAGCAGACCTTCGATGCTGTCGAGCTCGTGCACTTTGAGGATACGCAGCAGGAGGATGCCAGGCACGAAGAGGAGGTAAATGAGGACGAGCAGTTCGCGCAAAATCGGCACGCGCAGCCCGACGGCATCCAAACCGAGGAGAACCCACACCAACGCCTGAAGAGACGCGATAAGCACAAAGAAGCTGGCGAAGTCCCAGTCATTTGCTTCGAGCGGATTTCTGACGTGCATGGATGTTCTCTGAGACGAATCGAGAAAGTGCGAGATAAGGAACCTGTTGTTGCCGCAGCGCCGCCTCCGTCTTAGTCTACGTCATAGGTTATATTTACTTTGTGAAATAAGTCCCGGGGACCTCACCAGCAGAACGATTAACGCGCTCGTATCGCAATACAAGCTCTTGACGGGTTTATCTCACCGTGTGCAAGTGGCAGACGCGGAAACGTGAACGGAGCCGTGGGAAAAGCGCTTCGTTTTAGCGCGTTGCGGCAGCTTCACCGCGCGCCGGTTGACAAGAGCCCCTCACCCAAACCGACCGCGGTAAAGGTCAGCCTATCACTAAACAGCTCCGGGTCAAAAATCCGCCGAGCGTCGACCACCACCGGCTGGGCCATGTATTTGGTGAAGTCGTCTGGGGTGAGACGCTTAAAGTGCTCCCACTCGGTCACCACGACAGAGCAGTGAGCTCCTGTCAAACAGGCAGGAATCGAGCCTGCGCATTCGAGTGCTTCGAAGCCTGGAACTGTGATCTGTCTAACAACGGGATCGAACGCGCTGACGTGCGTCCCTGCGTCCATGAGTGCGCGAGCGATTTTTAACGACGGCGCTTCGCGCACGTCATCGGTATTCGGCTTAAACGCAAGGCCAAGCAGCGCCACTTTCTTGCCTTTTGGCTCACCAAGAGCCGATAGCGTGAGCTGGGCTACGCGACGCGCTTGGGCATCGTTGATGGCAAGAACAGCGCGCAGCATGGGTGCCTTATAGCTGTGCGCTTCGGCGAATTTGAGCAGGGCTTTTGCGTCTTTAGGCAAGCACGAACCACCAAACCCGGCTCCGGCGCTGAGAAACTGGGGATTGATCCGCCGGTCCAATCCGACGCCCTTCATCACCTGCGTCACGTCAACTCCGGGAACTCCCTCGCAGACGTTCGCCATTTCGTTGGCATACGATATCTTGGCTGCAAGAAACGTATTGCTTGCGTATTTCACCATTTCTGCCGCTTCGAGGCTCATCTTAAGGATGGGAACTGAATGCTCGTGGAAGTCAGTGAGCAAGTCCTCAAGCAGTCTGCCTGATCTTCTGTCGTACGCGCCGATCACGACACGGTCCGGATGGTGGGTATCCTCGATTGCTGAACCTTGCCGCAAGAATTCAGGGTTCATGCACAGCCCAAAGTCCCGTCCGGCGACGAGATGCGACGTGCGCTCAAGCGTTGGCTTTACGGCGTCGCGAGTCGTGCCTGGCGTGACCGTGCTCTTGACTACCACAAGATGGTACGCGTCTTTTTCTTGCAGCGCCTTTCCGATGTCCTCGCTCGCGCTGATGACGTAGCGCAGGTCGATCGTCCCGTCCGGTTGGTCGGGTGTTCCAACGGTAATGAAACTAAC
>JBAULJ010000216.1:0-3516 GCA_049578125.1 Halobacteriota archaeon | reverse complement strand
GATATAGCCGACAATTACGATTACGACCCCTATTATGAGCAAGCCGACCACAGTTTTGATGATGATATCAACGATGTGGAGCCAGCCGCTAAATACAAGCATAGGGAGTATCAGACTGCCGATCCACCAGCCAAGGAGCAAAAAGAGGATCAGTATAATAATAACTGCGACAACCAGCAACGCTGATATGAGCGAATCCTTAAATGCCATCAAGCACCTCCCAATTCAGTAGAAAGACCACTAGAAAGGCCACCCCTCCGATTAGGCTCTTCTAGTCTAAAAACGTTTCCATATCGCAATACTGGTTCTTTCATTGATCTGCTCGCCAAACTGGCGTATCTGCCATGAGCTTCATAACCTGAAAGCGAAGAGATGAGCGACTTAAAGCCTCAAGCTCTTGCAGATCGACCATGTCACGAAGGGCATAGGGCTTTGCTCCGCTGCTTCCTACAACGTGAAGACTAAGGCTTAGCCAACAGTGTGAGAGAGGCAAACGCGAAGACCACGGTCCCAACTGAGCAGCATTTCACAAGTATTTCGGCGCGGTTGGTGTAGCTGATCAACGTCTACATCTACCGTCCTGCAGAAAGAAGATCCTTTATACGTATTCACTATTAAGCCATTAGAGACATCAGAGTACACCTGGTAATCAGTCGGTTGCACAAGCTTGAATAGGCCAAGCATTCTTCGCCAGACGAGCTGCGCACGGCAGCGTTACGCAACGCACCAGAGGATTTATCTATGAGCATCCATCTATACTCATAAGTAGTTTCTGAGGTGATCTTGTGCCAATCTTACAAATTTCTCTCCAACTGCCCGGTAACGTGCAAATCTCTCAGAGTACGGGCGTCATTATAGCAATTGGGTTGGCTGTTTTGATAATTATTATTGCTGTAGCGTTAGTAATAAGAGCCCGCAGCCGGAGTTCGACGGCACAAGAAGCAGGAAGGTCCGTCAATCAGGAAGCCTCTAATACCGAAAGCTTTGAAGAAATAGCTGTCCCGGAAACATATCGAGAAACGACGACGGCCATACCGCTTTCAGATGAAACGCACCAAGACCTCGCATATTCGCCGACGTCTGACCTCGCGCCCGGCTCAGAGGAACCGACAGACGTTATAGCTCCGCGACTACCTCAGAAGACTACCACGATAACAAAGGGTAACGTCAACGTAGCAGCAGTTACGGCGAGTTCTAGTCAGGCGGCTGAGATTCACACAGAGCTTAGTGCCTTAAGTTACAATGAAGCGATTACACCAAATGAGTCTGTCATTGATGAACAGAGTCTGGCGACGAAGATTAACGAAGTTAAAGATGATCTCAATTCTAACGAGACTCTGAGCGTCATACTGCTAAAATGCATCGACGTCGCAAGATCATTGAATCGAAGAACCGATCTCAAGTGGATACAGCGTGAGCTTTTTGGCTCGGTCGAATGGGATGACGCCGTCTATCTCGATGTAAGCAGCGAAGATGCGTTTCCTGCATATCGGTTAGTCAATGCAGCGATGTACCTGAACTACACACACGAAGGCGAAACGTTCCCGACGATTGAAGAATATGCGATCCCTGTATTTGAGAACCGCTCAGTATATGCGCTTGAGAAGATATTAGAGGCGGCGAATATTCAAAACCAGGACTACGTCGTGCTAAACACACCTGCACCGGCCCAGTGGCCTAGCACCGCATCCCTTGGGGAACTGATACCGCTCACCGTTTCAATAAGAGATTACTTGGATCTGCTAGCCGAAGTAAGAAAGCAAGCTTATGATTTTATAAACTCGCTGTAGCACGAATTCAAGCTACGGGGTAATTCTTTTTTCGTCACAGTCTCAACTTCTTTTAGGGCTCTCCGCACATTTTCACAAGCTATTTATAACTGTGCGAAATCATTTTAAGCGCCTATCAAGCTGCTCGATGCGCGCGATTACAGGAATGATGCTTTTTGACAGGAGATATCCGTTGGCGTAGAATAGCGTCGATTCTTTTTATCTCATTTTTTTTAGCGTCACTCCTATTGCCGCTATGCGCTGCGTCAGAGCCTTCACTTATTTTGAACCCGGTGACGCACGACCTATCCCCCGTCGGTCGAACCGGTACTTTTTCATCCGAAGTGGTGATAGACAATATTCACATTTCTGGCACAACCACGCCAGACGCGAAGATTTCCGTTACGAAGACAATATTTGGAGCAGCTACTGAAAGTTCCGTTCCTGTGAGTCCGAGCGGATCCTTTTCGACTAGAGTGCAACTTGAGGTAGGTCCAGGTTCTACGCAAGCTGCGGAACGTGGTGACATTAAAGTTAAGGTGGTTGCCACTCAAGGCAAAGCGACCAAGGAGCTCGATGTGCCGCTAAGCCAAGAGGCGTCTGGCGCTGTCGCGCCTAACTTGGTAGGGGCTGCACTGAATGCGGGAACGCAGGGCTATCCACATACGTTCGTGGCACATAACAATCCTTGGTTGTTCTATACCGGACAATATACCGATGACAGCGGAAAGTCCGTGCAGACCACAAAGGACGCCGTTGCAACACAACTGGCGAAATTCAGCGCCGTATCCTTGCATTATACCGATGAAGCGAGCAACATCGCCCTCATAAAGCAAAAGAACCCGAATACCAAGGTCTTTGCTTACATCAACCCGATGTTCTGCTACAAGTCAAGCAGTGAATATCAAAACGTCGTGCAGCATCATCCGGAATGGTTTTTGTACCCTAGCGCAGCCGATCGTCAAAACAGGACGAATCCCATCGTGGTATACGACGGGACCGAACAGGTCATGGATCTGACGACCGGGTGGCAAGCCGAAATCGTAAATCTTTCAAAAGACGCCTTGGTGAAGGGGTTTGACGGGTTATATATTGACTGCGTGTGCGATGATCCATCGTTGTGTTACGGGTACGGGGCAACCACAGCACCTGCCGGCAATTGGCATACTGCGCTTAACGCATACCTTGACCAAGTGCGCTTTGCTGGTAAGCTGAACTTCTACAACGGGCAATCGCCGGTAGTCGTCCCCACTAATCGAGATTTCCTCGACAGAACTGATGGGTGGATGGACGAAGGATTCATCTCGTACAAAGGTTGGAAACTGAGTGCAATAGACATGCCTCAGTACGCAAGCGCTCAGAACAAGTTCACTATGTTTTATGCGAACTCCAGCGTCGCTGCGAGGCATTTTTACTTTGCATCAGCGCTACTTTCGGATGGGTACTTTTTCTACGCTCCGACGTCCACACAGTGGTTCGCCGAATATGGAACTTACAGTGGTGACCCCACGGGACAAGCGTACCAGATAAAGGGCTTTCCCGGCGTATGGGCCCGAGATTACACCGCGGTCAAAGTGATCGTCAATCCAACTTCACAAGTAGTCACCGTAAGCATGCCTGGTTACGTAGATTCAAGCGGCAAACCGGCGTCTCAAATTACTATAAACCCTAACGACGGTGTAATACTGAAATCAAGTATTCAGCCCACCCAACTCTCCCTCTCCCCGTCCACCACCACCCCCGCCGT
>JBAULJ010000215.1:0-2189 GCA_049578125.1 Halobacteriota archaeon | reverse complement strand
AATCAGCACCCTCCCGTTTTCGCCTTTGTGACTTTCAGCGCTCCGGTGAAACGATATATCTCCCGGGCCTGTGTAGAGTTCTGCCTCTAAGGGAATCCCTATGTCGCAGACTGTTCCGCTCTTTATGGTTGTTCCAGCTTTAAGGCGATGGAGAGCCACCACGTAATCCGCATTGACCACCGTTTCTGTACGATCGCCGCTGGGGGTGTCAATCGACAGTTTCTTGATTCTTGATTGATTAATCAGTTTGATGACGGTTTTTTCTGGTTCGCGCACCGGCCCGGTCAGTCCAGTCCCGAGAATAGCGTCGACGAGCACGCTATAACCCTCTAGGTTCTTGAGCGGACTTTCAGGACTAAAAATCGCGGCACCTTGGTGAAGGGTTACGGAGTAATCCAGATGCTTCAACGCGTTCCAGTTCTTTTGCGATTCGTCAGTCTTCAGGGCTTTCTCGCAGCCGACCAGGACTACGTGAACGGCAAACTCACTTGATAGGTGTCGAGCCACGACGAAGCCATCGCCTCCATTGTTCCCGAGACCGCAGACGACAACTATCTTGTTGGAGGGGCTACGTGAGCCTTTGTACAGGTGCCTTACCCGTTCCGCGACGGCCTTACCCGCGTTTTCCATAAGCTGTAACTTGGAAATGCCGAGTCCGACGCAGTTTTCTTCAATGCGGCGCATGTCTTCTGCAGAAAGCGGCTCGAGAGGCATAAACCTAAAATGCATAGTGTAGAAATATAATGCTTGTGCTACGACGCGTCAGGATCATTGCGGACTACCAGTTCGGACCTGGTGCAGGAGAGAGTCTCTTTCCAGACACGGTACGCTTCTCACTGTCGCGAACGCGACGGGTCAGTCAGGTGCTAGACGGCGATATCAGGGTCGCAACCCTACGTGCGTCGGACGGGCTTTTCACATTAAGTCATCTAGGAGCACGCCGATTGCACGCACGTTTTCCATATCCAAAGCTTCGAGTTACTGTCAATTCCGAAGCTACGCCGTTCGTCGGAGCGGGAAAAACAGCCTTTGCTAAACACGTGGTACACGCGGATCCTGACTTGAGGGCACACGACGAGGTGCTGTTGGTTGACGAAAATGACACGTTGATAGCAACGGGACGGGCTCTTTTGAGCCCACCGGAGATGCACGCGTTTAACAAGGGAGCGGCAGTGAACGTGCGGCAGGGTTTCCTCGGCGCACGCGAGCCGTCGAAACCTGAATAGGGCGGTTCGAATGCGCACCGTAACGTAAAAATCCTTTCAATGCTTCGTTAAGGTGGGTGGTTTTATGATTCCCGGCATGCGAGGAATGAGTCCCAAGAAATTGCAGCAGATGATGAAACAAATGGGGATCGACGTAGAACAACTGGAAAACGTCGAAAGAGTGATCATACAGCTTCCTGATAAAGAACTCTTTTTCGAAGATGTGACGGTTACGGTGATGAAGGCACAAGGAACTAAGAACTATCAGATATCAGGAGAGCCTACAGAACGTGCGAGAATAAACGAGGAAGACGTACAGTTAGTCACAGAACAAGCGGGAGTCAGCGAGGATGATGCTCGAGAAGCGTTGGCGGCAAGTGACGGGGACCTTGCTGAAGCGATTCTGAAACTGAAAGGGCCGCAGCAGCAATAAGATATGATTGAGAACGCCCTTCTAGTCTCGATTGCGAACAATAACAGGCAATTCTTGGTGAGATCCGAGGGAGAACTCCATACAGACGCTGGCATAATAAACCTCGAGACTCTCAAAGCGCTAGAGTACGGAAGCACCGTAACCACGCACTTAGGCTACGAATTCAAGGTGCTGGAACCACGCGCTCCTGACTATTTTCGTCATTTGAAGCGAACAGGAGCGCCGATGATGCCGAAAGACATCGGCATTATCGTTGCCCACACAGGTTTGAACAAAGACGATCTTGTCCTCGATGCAGGTACCGGATCGGGGATCACTGCGATCTTTTTGGGCAATATTGCCAAACGCGTGGTCTCTTACGAGATCAACCATGATTTTGCAAAGCGCGCTGCTAAGAACGTAAAACGCGTAGGGCTGACCAATGTAGATATTGTTGAAGGCGATATCCTCGAAATAGCGTCAGAAATGGAGTTTGACGTCATCACCCTCGATTTATGCGAAATTGGCAATGCAATCCGTGCAGTAAAAGACCGCTTGGCACCTGGTGGGTT
>JBAULJ010000214.1:0-2119 GCA_049578125.1 Halobacteriota archaeon | reverse complement strand
GTGTTCCCCCCCTGTGAGCGGTATAAGTCCCAAACGAAGTGCCAACATCTCGTCGAATAGGACGGACGTATTGTTGTAGAAATTTACATCGTCAATCGACATCGATTGGACGTCAGCCATCACGCTTCGTCTAATGCTGTTCACAAACGCTGGTGCTGTGCCTGAGATTATGAAACGCGCTTGTCTGTCTGTAAGCTCGAGAAATTCTAAATCCATATTGTACCAGGAATTTTTAGATCCTGCGTCCCCGCCGGCCTCCAGGCGATCGTGTGCCATCGTGAGGGATGGGGGTCACATCTTCTATTCTCCCTATTTTTAATCCAGCTCTTGAGAGTGCTCTAATTGCAGCTTGCGCTCCGGGACCCGGGCTTCGCTGTCCGTTTCCACCTGGTGCTCTAACCCTTACGTGAACACCCATCACACCTTTGTCGAGTGCCTGTTCAGCGGCGCTCGCGGCAAGCTGCATAGCAGCGTAAGGTGAACTTTCGTTACGATCTTGCTTGACTACCATGCCACCTGATGATTTTGCTAGCGTCTCAGCCCCGCTCAAATCTGTTATCGTGATGATCGTGTTGTTGAACGATGCAAAGATGTGTGCTATTCCCCACTTTCTCTCAGCCATAATCTACATCACGCTCCGCTGCTCGCTTGCTTTTCGGAGTCGCCAACTTGACGGAGCGGCGATCCCTCGTAGTACCCGACCAGTTCCTGCTCACTTGTTGGGAGAATATAGCTTGGCACGGTCACCCTTCGTCCGGCGACCGCTATATGCCCGTGAACAACTAGTTGCCTCGCGTGCTTCGCTGAATTGGCAAAACCTTGCTTGTGTACTTGCGTCTGCAGCCGCCTTCCCATCAAATCCTCGGTTGCGAGCGTAAGGACGTCATCCAACGATGAGTCATATTTGATGAGTCCTATGCGCCTCAATCTGTTGAGGAATTTTTCCGTCTCAAACTTGGCGTGCTCACCACGCTCGCCAACCTCTTGAATGTCGAAGAGCAATTGCCGTGCCTCGCGCCGATACTTCCTCAACGTCGTGGCGACTTTCCAGACCTCTCTTTTGTTCTTCAACCCGTACGTCTTCACGAGCTCAGCTTCCGCGCTGATTCTTGCTCCCTGCCACGGGTGACTTGGCGTATCAAACGTTTTTCTGCTTTTGCCTGGATACCCCATAATTCGCACCTTTTTCGACTAGCGTTTCTTGCGCTGGACGCCGACGGTTGCACCTCTCCGTCCTGTCGATTTGGTCCTCTGTCCGCGGACTTTGTGCCCCCGCTCGTGGCGAATGCCGGTGTAGCTTCGTGTCTTTTTCATTCGATTAAGATCTTCTCGAAGCGTCAAGTCCAGTTGAGATCCAAGCAGGTGTTGGTTCTCGCCAGTAACGGGGCTTTTCCGGTAGTTGAACATCCACGCAGGAATGTTCTGATTAAAGTTAGCAACTGACTCCCTCAACCGCTCTACTTGTTCATCATCCAGGTAGCCCATGCTGTCGTTGGGGCCTATGCTGGCGCGTTGAGTCAGAATCCGCGCTGTTCGTATCCCAACGCCTTTCAATCCTGTGAGCGCGTACTGGACTGTTTTTTTGCCATCCAGATCTGTTTGGGCGATTCTTACTATGTACTTGATTTCGTGTTCTGCCGGTTCTGTGTCACCCTTGGGCACATCAATACCTCGCGTGTGTGGCTTTTAACCTATCATCGTATTTATAAGTAGGCTCGCTAAATGCGCTTTTTTGCGATAGCTCGAAGGATCGCCGCAGCTTAGCCGAAATGCAACGCGCAGAAAGCGCTGGGGGTGGGATTTGAACCCACGAGTCCCGGGGGGACACTGGTTTAGCAAACCAGCGCCGTAGACCAAGCTTGGCTACCCCAACAATACGATGTGGGCCCACAGAAAGGTCGTCACTTCGCAGCTTGTCAGAGCTCCCAACTCGTTCTCTATCCCGCGCCCCTCCGAGCGTCACGCGTCCGCGATAGGTTTGCTCCCTTCCGGGCCTGAACCGGTGCTCACGGTAAGGGTATATAACTGATTCTCCAACCAGTGACATACTGCCGTTGACCCCGCAGGACGGAATTTCATCGTCTGAATTGTCAGATGGTCAAACTGTCAAAATGCCTTC
>JBAULJ010000213.1:0-9263 GCA_049578125.1 Halobacteriota archaeon | reverse complement strand
CATATAGGGTGTTTGGATGGTCACAAGGGAGCAGGATTATGTTTAAAGCTGATATTCTTGGAGAGACGCTGAAAGACGGCATCGAAGCACTGACCATAATCGTGGACGAGGCGCGTGTGCACTTAGGCAAAGATGGCGTTTATGCAAGAAACGCAGACCCATCGTATGTAGCGATGGTGCAGTTTGAGTTGTCGGCCAAAGCCTTCGAAAATTACGAAACCGACGAAGAGGTTGTCACGCTCGACTTGAAAAAGATGCAGGACATACTTGAGCTGGCTAATCGTACAGATGTAGTTCGAATGGCGGTTGACGACAACCGAATGGCCCTGTCATTTGGAGATCTCAAGTACACAATAGCCCTCTTAAGTCCCTATTCGATAAAGAAAGAGCCGAAAGTGCCAAAGATTGAATCTGCCGCACACGTCGTTATTACAGGGAAAGAGTTCAGGTGGGCGGTCAAAGCTGCGGGCAAGGTTAGCGATAATATAGCGCTTGGATGTGCAAATACTGATTTTTTCATGGAAGCGCTAGGTGACGCAGACACGATGCGACTTGAACTTTCGAAAGACCAACTTATAGACGTGTCGCGCACAGACGGCAAATCAGATGAAGTAAAATCACTATTTAGTTTAGAATTCTTGATTGAAATGTCAAAAGCAGTCGGAAAAGCCTCTGAAGTTTCCCTCGACATAGGCAAGAACATACCGCTTAAGGTTGGATTCGATTTTGCCGACGGGAACGGTTCCGTCTCTTATCTACTTGCGCCGCGCATAGAGCAGGAATGAAACAGTCGCGCGTCGTACTTGACCGACGCTAAAAGCATGGAGGAATATTTAGCTCTTTTTCCGTATACTTCTGCGGCAGCGCGCTACGTTGAAGCGTCTACAAAAACGTTTGAATCACTCTTGGCGGCCGGCGAGTTTTCAAAGCGGATTCGCAATAGGGGTGTTGAGAGGGTAACCCGCGCGATCAGCGGTGATATTCCTGCATCGTCAATCGAGCGCGACGATTATGAGATTGAGATCTTCTCTTACGTTATGGCGAGAGTGCTGGTCTCGTGTATCAGTGAAACGCTTCTGATTCAAAGATACGCAAATGCAGAGGCACAAGACGCTTTTGACAATTTGCGACACGCTGACGAACCGTCTCAGGACGAGTATCTGATATCGTTGCTCGACGACTTTCGGATGCCGGTATCTATGGAGAACAACGCCTTCAAGCTGCATTTCACGGACTTCGTCAGATATACAGGGAGGCTGAGGGGCCCTCAATGGCGGCTCGTTAATCTCTTGAACAGGGGTCGTGTGACTCTAGCTAAAGGGGAGATAATCCAGATCCTAGCAGAGGCAGTGCGGTTGAAAGTGCTGAGCGGGTTGCCGCTGAAACTCAGCGGCAAAATGTGTGAAGAACTCGCGCCTTACACTTCGCCCTTGAAAGAAGCGTTCTCTCAAGTCTCGTTACGTCTTGTAGACTCTGGCCCCGTGGTCTTAGAAGCGTGCCCGCCATGCATCAAAGCTTTGCTTTCGCAAGTGAAAGCAGGTAGGAATCTGTCGCATCCTGCTCGGTTTGCATTAACCTCATTTCTAGCGAACGTCGGCATGAAAGCCGACGAGATCGTACGCATTTACCAGACGTCTCCAGACTTCGACTACGAGCTTACCCGTTATCAAGTCGAACATATTAGAGGGGCTTCTGGGAAAGACTATATCCCTCCAGGGTGTTCAACGATGGAGACGTATGGCAATTGCGTAGAGAGCGACGGCTTGTGCCAGCGCATTACTCACCCGCTTTCGTATTATCGAGTGCGAATCAAACGTCACGAAGGCGTGCAACCAAATCCACGGGAATGACCAGTTTGGTAGAGTTTTGCGACAATTCAGCTCTAACAATTGCACAAAGACTACCTTGTCTAGCGCAGCACAGCGATGGTGAAAGCACGTGAACGCGAAAACAAAAGCATTCCTCGAAAGCAAGTTTAGAGAGTATTACCATAACGCTGTTATCGGACTCCCCCCTAGATTCCGGAAACGAGAATGGGCGTTTGTTCTTTTTGATTCAGCTTATCCTAGGCTTGTGATGCGACGGCACAAAGCTTTTAGCTCGCAGAAGGAATTCCAGGCATATTTGGAGGCAGTATCTCCGGCTCATGTGTACTACTCAACAGCTTGTTATGCGTATCCTAGCGCCACACGTATGCAAGACAAGAAATGGGAAGGGGCAGACATAATCTTTGATCTGGATGCGGACAAGCTTTTATCGGATTTTGCGCCGTCGTATGCACGTATGCTGCAAGCAGTAAAAAACGAGACTGACAAGCTTTTGGATTTCCTCACGAATGATTTCGGTTTTGACTATACAGACTTCAGTATCGTTTTTTCCGGTGGTCGAGGTTATCACGTCCATTTGAGAGAGAAGCGACTTGCCACTCTAGGCAGTCACGAACGGCGAGAGGTTGTGAACTACTTGACCGGCACGGGTCTCGAGCCAGAATACCTCTTGAGACGAACAACTATTACTCCAATACCTGGCGACAACAGCTGTTGGGAGATTAGGATAAGAACGTGGATTGGTCGGTATTTCAAGCGCTTGCGCGAGCTTGACGCAGAAATGGCAATCACAGAGCTTGCCGCCGTTAAAGCCATTGGAAAGCGGCGTGCAAATGAGATTGTCGACATAATGTCGCAAGATTCTACGATCCAACCCTTGCTGCAAACGAGACTGATGCCACTAGCTGCATGGAAGAGTCTAATCAGGGAAGCCATCTCGCAGATAAAGGTAAGTATCGACGTACCGGTAACGGCGGACACGAAGAGGTTGATCCGGCTGCCCACGTCGCTACACGGGGGGTCTGGGCTTCGCGTTACACCATTGACGCTCGACGAATTCCGCCGTTTTGAGCCTCTACACGACGCAGTAGTCTTTGCCGACCGTTCTATTTCAGTGAAAATTCTTAAGCCCGCAATAGGTGAAATCAAGGGTGAAACTATTAAGGTTCGTCAAGGTACAACAGAGTTACCTGAAAACACGGCCGTCTATCTTATGGCGCGAGGGCTTGCTGAATATGAATCTCGACGACTTAAAAGTGATCAGAAATGAAGAGCGCCGCTCACGACGACTGACCGAGTTGAAGAATGATTTCTACTCTGAGTTCAAAGAATACGTTGATTCATTGAAAAACAGTGATGATCCTCAAAAACAAGACGAACTTGAAAATGCTTTGCGAGTCGCAGACGCGATTTATGACAAGCGTGTGGCGAAAATAATCAAGCTAGCGGCGCTCGCAGCAAAAGGATATAAAGAAGATGCTTCGCTAGCCTACGCTGAGGCTCAGATCTACGATACGGTTTACAGCGTATTTACCAATTATCGCGACTGCTTAGTTGCACAAAAGGAAGCCAAAGAAGGCGGTCGTCCTCAGTCACCCGCGGCCCTCCAAGCAGACGAAAACCCCAGAGTCGCTCGACCACTCCCTGAAAAAGACTCTTTTCGGGTGAAGCTTGACGATGCAAGCGTCAAACAGCCTCACGCGGGAAAGGGAAGTCAGCGCTTAATCGACTTCAATGAAGACGCGCAAGAGAATACGGACGTAAACGAAGCTCGCCACGACGAAAGGACTTTAATACGAGAACGCGAGAATATGAGATACCTCCAAGTGCGAGTTTTGATAGACATTCCAACGTTTATAGGGCTCGACGGCGAAAACTACAAACTTAGTGAAGGCGAAACAGCACTACTACCGGAGGGCAACGCTCAAGCTTTGTCCGATCGCCATATAGCTATCATAGTCGGTGATAAACTTGAAGATGCCAAAGAAGGTCAAGTCGATATGTCCGGTGTGCAGAAAGCACACCATTCAAGAAGTTGAAAAAGTGCGCAAGGGGCGTGCATCGTCTTTGACGTGGATCACGCGCCAAAAAAAGCGGCGAAGCGGTATTGGTAATCTCGGCAAGTTTTCAAAGGTTCCGGGAGGGGATAAGCCCACCAAGCGAGTAAACCTCCGCTATCGCTGCACTGAGTGTAACAAAGCACACACCCGAAAAGGGTTTCGGGTATCGAAATTCGAGTTGGTGGAGGTGTAGATCATGAGTAAATTCCTGCGCGTCCGATGTGCGGATTGTGAGAACATCCAGATCGTGTTTGGCAATGCCTCGTCAGTTGTGAACTGCATAGTCTGCGGGCGAACCCTCGCGGAGCCGCGGGGGGGGAGGGCGGAGATAAGGACGCAAATACTTGAGGTCTTATGAGAAAAGCCTGGCCAGAGATCGGAGATTTGGTTGTCTGTACTGTGGTTAACGTCGTCGACTTCGGAGCCTTCGTCCAACTCGACGAGTACGACAAGAAGGAGGGGCTCATTCACATCTCAGAAGTAGCCTCAGGGTGGGTTAAATACATCAGAGACCACGTTAGAGAAGGTCAAAAGATCGTTTGCAAAGTTCTGAACGTCGATCCTGGCCGAAGCCACATAGATCTTTCGTTCAAAGACGTGAATGAACATCAGCGCCGCGCTAAAATTCAAGAATGGAAGAGCGAACAAAAGGCGGAAAAGTGGCTTGAATTTGTGGCGGAGGCAACAGGGGTGAATAAAGAAGCCCTTTACGATCAACTCGCTGACAAGTTTGGCGGTCTATACTATGTTTTCGAGGACGCTGCCACGCGGGGTCCAGAAGCTCTCACGGGACTTCAACCAGATGTTGCCGCTCAGATTGCGCTTATTGCGAAAGAGAATGTGAAAATACCGTACGTCTACATAACGGGCTATGTGGATTTGGCCTGCCCGCAACCGAACGGGATAGACGTAATCAAACGAGCTCTAAAAGCTGCTATGAAGTCTGAGAATGATGAAGTTCGCTTTGACGTAAGCTATGTCGGTGCGCCTCGCTACCGGATAAGAACAGTCGCCTTGGATTATAAAACAGCAGAAAACGCGATGAAAAAAGCGGCTAACGCAGCTATAGCGGTAGTCATCAAGGCTGGCGGCACTGGAAAGTTTCATAGGGAACTTCAATCATCATAGTATACTCACAGTTTAGCTAAACAGATCATGAAGCTTCGGAAATGCCACGAGTATACCTTTCAGGAAAAGTGCCCAACGTGTGGGCAAGCAACTACGACGGCGCGTCCACCAAGATTCTCACCAGAAGATCGATACGGGAGATACCGGAGAATTCTCAAGCGCGAGACAAGTGCGAGACCTAAGTGAGCCTTTTGATTAGAGTGGCATAATTTCTCGGGAAGAAATGGGATCTAGATGAAGCGAATAGAAGTCAAGCATATTAAGGACGTCGAATTAGAAAACCCGATTCTAGTTGAGGGGTTGCCCGGAATTGGACACGTCGGAAAACTGGTCGCTGAACACATGATAGATGAACTTGGCGCGCAGAAAATAGCAGAGGTATACTCCTCGCATTTTCCACCGCAGGTGATCGTGCTTGCCGACGGATTGGTTAGAATGGTCAGAAGCGAGTTTTATGCAGTTGAGAGCGAGAAGCAGGATTTGTTGATCCTCGTAGGGGACCATCAAAGCGCGACAAATGACGGCCACTACGAACTGACTGACGCGTATCTGGACATAGCGAAGAGAAACAAGGTGCGAAGAATCTACACGCTTGGCGGCTATGGTCTCGGGCAACTTGTCGAGAGACCTGCGGTCCTCGGGGCTGTGAACAACGCAGCGCTGGTCGAAGAAATGAAACAATATGGGGTAGTATTTAAGGAGAACGAGCCAGGAGGGGGCATCGTAGGCGCTTCTGGATTGTTGTTAGGCCTCGGAGGCCTTGCAGGAATTGACGCAGTCTGTTTGATGGGTGAGACGTCCGGTTACTTGGTAGATCCAAAAAGTGCTCAAGCGGTATTGCGAGTCTTATGCAAGGCCCTTAGCATTGACATTGGCATGCGAGCGTTGGAAGACCGTGCTAAAGACATGGAAAAAATCGTTGCGCGGCTTAGGGAAATGGAACAAACAGGGATACACGAAGTGGCGAGCGAAGAGGATCTCCGCTATATACGCTAATAATCTCCGTTAAAAGGGCTGTGCAATCTTTGCTCTCACTGGAGCCAACCCTTTGCTACTTAACATACGCAGAAGGAGGTTAGCTGTGATTCAGGTCAATATTGAGAAATGTGGACATTGTGGCGCGTGTGTGTCAGTTTGTCCGACAAACTCGATAACGCTTATCGAGTCGTGTCTAGAAATTGCAGATACCTGTACGACGTGCGAGACGTGCGTAACAATCTGTCCAGTCGGTGCGCTAGCTGTTTCCTGAAGAAGGGGGCGCGAGGGTGAAAGACGAATACGACGTAGTAGTAGTAGGCGCGGGCCCCGCGGGAGCTTATGCTGCAGCGACGGCTGCAAGCGAATGCGACGTTCTTTTGATCGAAAAGCGGCAGGAGATCGGTGATCCTGTACGCTGTGCTGAAGGCGTTTCAAAAGAAGGACTCGCGAAGTTTCTGCAACCTCAAAATAAATGGATTGCAAACAAAGTAACTAGCGCCCGCATATTTTCGCCTGATGGTACGATCTTGGAAGTATCCGAAGAACTCGCAGGTCCTGAGGTGGGCTACGTGCTTGAACGCAAGATTTTTGATCGAGATCTTGCTAAGCGAGCAGCCCAGGCAGGGGCCGATGTAGCCGTTCGTACACGCGCTACTGGAGTCATTAGGGAAAACGGGTTCATATGCGGTGTCAAAGTCCGGCACCTCGGCGAATCGCTTGAAATGCGAGCTACCGTGGTTATCGCGGCTGATGGCATCGAGTCACAACTCGCCCGCTGGGCCGGTATCAACACTACACTCAAACCCAACGATCTCGAAAGCTGTGCACAGTACCTAATGACAAATGTCGATTTGCTCGATGACTGTTGCGATTTTTATCTCGGTTCAGAAGCCCCCGGAGGCTACGCCTGGGCATTTCCGAAGGGACCTAAAGTAGGAAATATCGGGCTTGGAGCCCTCGCGAGCAAATTAGAGAGCAAGCACCCTATCGACTATCTGAACGCGTTTGTGGAAAGACACTTTGCTAACGGCCAACCAGTTGAATTGAACATAGGCGGAGTTCCGGTCAGCAAAGCAGCCCGCAAAACGGTGGGAGATGGCCTGATGCTCGTCGGTGATGCAGCCCACCACACTGACCCCATAACGGGCGGCGGCATAATCAATGCTTTGGAAGGGGGCAGGCTCGCTGGCGAGGTGGCAAAGCAGGCGGTTCGAGTGCAAGACCCCTCTCTGAAGGTGTTGAAGCAATACGAAGCAGCGTGGCGCGCTTCTTTCGGAAAGAAACTTGAGAGAAACTATAAAATAAAGGATATCTTTGTCAACCTTTCCGATGCCGAGCTGAACAAGCTCATTCGCTCGTTGGAAGGCTTGCCTCTAGAGGACATGAGTGTTGCCGGAATAGTGAAACGTTTGATCTCCCGCAATCCGCGACTGTTGGCCGGGGTGCGTCATTTGTTTTGAGAGAACTCAGCGCGATATGAAGCTTGCTGGAGTGGATGAAGCCGGAAAAGGCGCTGTTTTGGGCTCTCTTTTTGTTGCAGCGGTCTCTATTGACTCTTCAGCGCTGAAGTATTTGGATAGAATGGGACTGAGAGACTCAAAAGCGCTAAGTCCAAAGCGCCGCGAATTTCTGTCGAAGCGAATCGAAAAAGTATGCGCTGTCCAGTTGCAGGAGATTACGGCCCAGCAAATAGACGAACTGAGAAAAATCCTGACTATGAATGACATCCTCGTCAGGGGGCATGCTCAAAGCTTGCGTCGTTTAAAGCCCGATGCAGCCTTTGTCGACGCTGCCGACGTTGATGCAACGCGATTCTCTCAGCGCGTGAAGGAAGCGAGCGGGATAAGCAGCGTAATCGCTGAACACCATGCGGACTCGAATCGCGTCATCGTGTCGGCAGCGTCGATCATCGCGAAAGTTAGTCGAGATGCGAGCATCCAAGCACTCGAATACTCACTCGGCGTGAACATCGGCAGTGGTTATCCATCAGATGCAAAGACGATTGCTTTTTTGAAAAAGTGGTTGGATGAGCGTGGCGAATTACCACCTCAAACTAGATGTTCTTGGAAAACGGCTCAGGATTTGCTTGAGTTCGCTCTAAAAAGGGACCATAGCAGCTCGCAGTGAGGGGCAGGCTGCAGGTGCACCCGTCCACACAGACGCGCTATCTTAGCTTCTCAAGGACTTTTTCGAAAAAACTTTTTTCACCGAGCACGAAAAGAGACTCCTCTCGATCCTTATAGAAGCGGATCTCATCATCTTTGTGAACCGTTTCACTGTATTGGCCATCGACCACGATCGCAGCATCTTTTTCCCTTATTGTAACGACCACCGTGCCCTCATCATAGACTAACCACGGACGAATTGAAAGTTTGTGCGGCGCAAGCGGGACGATGAGGAATGCGTCCACTCGTGGATCTACGATCGGACCGCCGGCGCTCCTCGCGTACGCGGTTGAACCAGTTGGCGTCGCTACAATCACACCGTCTGCACGCAAGACATCCACCACGTGATCATCTACCTCAATACTGTACTCAAGTATTTTTGCTGGTCGTGAGGTGATGATTACTGCTTCGTTAGTAGCGGACGGTAGCCGTCTGCCATTCACTGAAATCGCTAAACGTGAGTGTGCGGAGACGCGGAAACCATCCAGCAGGTTCTCAACAACGCTGAGAGCCCTTTCGGGACTGACGTCTGCTAAGAAGCCGACCTTTCCGACGTTTATGCCGACTATTGGAATCGGGTGTCGAAGGTTTTGAAGGACGCGCAGAATCGTGCCGTCTCCCCCTACGGTCACTATCACGTCGGCATCGAAGGTTTCTAGGGGCACTCCTTCTTGTCCTAGCGCGTGAGCGGTTTCATCGTCATAGATCGTCTGAGCACGCCCGTTCAGGTGGCGACCCATTTCCGCAGCTAAGTCGGTTGCTTCTTTGCTGTCGCATCTGGAGACGATTCCTATCCGCATCTCTACGTAAGCAAATCTCGTCGGTTTCTTGAATAGCGTGCGCTGCCGGACGCTCGGGGTTTAATCTAATGCGTATACATTTATATTTAATGCTCGTCTATTACCCCGCATGAAGGAGCAAACGGAAATAAGAACGCTCAAAGTCGGCCGTTATATCATAATAGATGATGAACCTTCTACTATAGTCAGTTTAGCAACATCAAAGCCGGGCAAGCACGGATCAGCCAAAGCGCGCATAGACGCGATCGGAGTTTTCGACGGGCAGAAGCGGTCAATTGTGCAGCCCGTTAGCGCTAAGGTCTACGT
>JBAULJ010000212.1:0-5621 GCA_049578125.1 Halobacteriota archaeon | reverse complement strand
CCTGCACCTTGCCCCAAACCTTCGTCAAGCCGCACGCTTACTTCTATTATTGTGCTAAGATCGAGCTTGTCGCACAGCTCATCTAGCAGATAAGAACAAAGATCTTCAGCGCTCACGGAATCAACGGGGAGTATAACAACGTCTTCCTCCGGGAAGCAATAGCGCTTCTTGCTCGTTCCAACCGTAACCGCAATATCTCCAGTTTCTGTATTTGTTATTTGTATGTCCGCGTCTCGAGACGCGAGCAGCGTCTTGTGATCAAGCGTTTCACAGATCTCGCCGACGTATTCTTTAAGGTCTTCAAAGTCCATTACAAAATCGTCAACCTGCGCACCGACGATCTTGACGCTGATTGCATACGTGTGCCCGTGAAGGCGCCCGCATTTTGGGTGGTTCGGGATAAAATGGCACGCTGAGAACCTAAGCTTTGCCTGCCACCCGTTAAGTTCTATCCACATACGTCGATTCATCTTAGCTGCGATTTTTTTTCATTAGTTGAGATTGATGCATTCGTCTATTGATGGAATGATATATAAACGCGGTCGGAGCGTTGCATAAGGCTTTTTAGTTCTGTGCCCAACTTGTATCGAGGATGAAGGACATCGTGAAAAAGCGACAAGATTACTACTATCGAAAGGCGAAGTTCGAAGGATATCGATCACGAGCGTCTTACAAATTACTGCAAATTCAAGAACGGTACCGCATTGTATGCAGGGGGGATGTCGTCGTTGACTTAGGCGCTGCTCCTGGCGGATGGCTCCAAGTGATTCGCCATTTGAATGCAACTGCTATAGCCGTCGATCTACAGCAAATCGCCCCGCTAGAAGGAGTAACCTCCATTCGAGCCGACATTACTGCTCCGGAAATTGTGCTTAAAAAAATCCAAGAGATTGCAGGTCAGGTCGATGTCGTCATATCAGACGCCGCTCCTAATCTTAGTGGGGTATGGGGCCTCGATCACGCACGGTCAATCGACATCTCGAGCTCTGCCTTGAAAATCGCTACATGCGTACTTAAAACGGGAGGTAATTTTGTAGTAAAAGTCTTCCAAGGAGATCTCTTTGACACGTTCACACGCGAGGTGGGTGCTCATTTTAGCTTTGTTAAAGCTTTTAATCCGCGAGCGTCAAGAAAGCAGAGCGCTGAAATATATATCGTCGCTAAGTGCTATGCAGGTAAGGGAGAGACTTGAAGGACGATAGCCACGCGATTCGATCGGAAAGCTTTGGTCGAGTAAGGAGCACTGCAGAACCACCCGCGAACCCACGTAAAACTATTTATTACGTATCGAACAGTAGTGATTACAGTTTAGATCGGTTGGACCTGACATAGGCAATTCTTTTGTAGACCCGCGAGAAGGAAGAGCGAGAAATGGCACAAAAAAGCACGACTGGCGTAATGACGAGGCTCTTGCTCCTTTATTTGGCTATGACGGTAGCGTATGCGTTTTTGCGAATGCCCGTTGGTCAAGCGATGAATGTCGTCCTCGGAGGTTTAGTGACCGTCCTTAACTTGCCGCTTTTTATAACGATCCTCATACTATCAGTTATCACAGGCTCTTATTCTTCTCTTCTCCTTAACCGATTCGTCGATCAGGAACAGGTGAAACGGTCTCAAGCAAAGATGAGGGACTTTCAGAAGGTCTATCGTGAAGCCCAGCTCGCAGGAGACAAAGGCAAACTCAAGAAGCTCGAGACCGAACGTGCCGAAGTTATGGAGCTTAGCATGGATGTTCAGGCGCAGACCATGCGACCGATGCCATACATACTCATCATTTCGCTGCCGCTGTTCGGTTGGCTGAGTTACATCATGTACAATTCGCCGCAGCTAGCTTCATATGTGCCGACGACGATCATCTTCCCCTATTTCGGAACGCTCGCATACACTCAAGGTGTTATCTTGGGATTTCCTGTGTGGCTCATTTGGTACCTCGTTTGCTCGCTCGTTTTTACCCAAGTCATTCGGAAAACCCTAGGAATGTAATCGTTCGCAGCGCATCCAACAGTCCAAGGAAACTTCCTTTTCGGTTGTTCGTGTGAGAATACCCTCTGCATTAAAGAGCGCTTCTGATCCCATTCGATGTAGTTCTGAGTTGTCGCTGAATCGTTATTTGTCGGTTGCGCGACACAAATCGAGCAATACACCCTTCAGCGTGGCCACGTCAGCGTCTGTCTTGACTGACGTACCTGAAAAATGGGTTCTAGATGCCTGACAACCGATACTCCGTAAGCCACTCATAAGCGTTTCAATGGGGATCGGCGAGCATTTGAGCTCTTTCAATAGCTTATGGTAATCAAAAAACGTTACGACATCAAGCTCATTAAGACACAACTCAACAGTCTTACAGGCTTGCTGTTTGGTTCCAAAAATGCCATTTTCAAGGTTTGTAAGAACTCTCTTGCAGAAAGGTTGATCGTAGAGTGGCCCAAGCCAAAGAGGTCCAGCAATGACCGGCTCTGCGGCGCATAGCGCACATTGACAACGCTGCACGGGTGCAAGCCCTGGCGTGACGTAGCGATGCCCGCATTTGAAGCAGTGGAAGACAAATCCGAGTGAGCTTAGACACGCATCAGCGAGTCTTGCACCTCGTTCGACCCGCAAATAAACTCGATAGTAGTGCTCGGTCGCATGCGCAAGCACAGGAACCGCAGATTTATCGTATTTGACAAATTCTCGAACAATTTTTCCCATGAGTATCCTTATTCCCGTCTCAGCATGATACTCAGTGTTCGCAGGTAGTGCGGAGTACCTCCTTACGCCGGCGTTGAAATGGGCGCCACTTAGGGGGGCAGTGTCGGTTGCCGTCACGCAGAGCATCTTGCTGGCGGATCTGCACGCAGCATCAACAAAAGGAGCCGGAGATCCGAACGGATCTATATCGACGACGCCGAACCTTTCTTCTGACATTAAAGCGTTTGCATCGGAGTGCTTTACGTGAACGTTCAGCAGCAACCGTTTTGCGTTCCTCTTGATAAGTCTGTATGCGGCGTCATCGTGATCATTTAACGTGACTGCCAAGTGCGCTTCATTTGCGACTCTGAGCCCCCGTATACCGCTCGCGCCGAGCGCATCGAGATACGTGATTGCGCTTCTCCCGCTTTGACTATCAGCGAGAGTCTGCATGCAAGCGACGTTTATGTCTCGGCCAAACTCCATTGTCGGGTTATAAAAGACCGCGGCCGAGGAAGGGGGGTACGACGCATTTGGATCTAATCGCGGCACTAAAACAGGAGTTTGACCTTCGACAACGAGCATCGTTCGCACACGTAAGACTCAGTTTTGTAAATCATAAGTTTTGCCATACGCCGCGATTTGCGTCGCGAGTCCACACACTGCGCACGCAAGAACAGAGCAACCGGTCGGTGAATCGCGTTTCAGTTAACCTTCTCAAACTTCCAATGTTCAGTCAGCGGGGCGGTGGCATCGATGCCAACCTTTGTTGTTGTGCCGTCGCTGCGCGCGCGCGGATCGAGTGACGATCCCCGAACGCGTGGCACTATCATAATATCTAAATCCCCTCGAACTCGGGTGGCAACTGCGAATTCAACATCAGCCATGTCGTAGATGTCAATGTCATCGTCGACAACTACGACGTGTTTCAAACTCGTGTGAGACCCGAACGCTGCCATCATGACATTTCTTGCATCCCCCTCAGTCTGTTTTTCTATCTGAATGACAGCGTGCAGATAGTGGCGGCCCCCAGCAGTCAATATCACGTTCTTGACTTTCGTGACGTCCTGACACGCTTTGTATATCCGCGGCTCGTAGGGAATGCCCATTAAAAGTGAATGCTCGACGCCGGCTGGCAATATAGAATGATAGATTGGATCCTTAACTGAAACCAGTCTCGTTAGCTCGATGACTGGTTCCTGTCTCACAAGGTCATAAGTGCCTGTGAGATCTACAAACGGACCTTCGTTTGCCGTTCTTGTTGGGCTTATTTGCCCCTCCAAGACTATTTCGCTGGGCGGGATTATGACTCCATTTTCGCATTCGATAAGGGGTTGCACCTCGCCCTTCAGTGCCGCAGCGTAATTGAATTCAAAACCGCACGGCACTCTCGTTGTCGTAGCAAACAGCGTGACGGGATCAACGCCTATAGCAATAGCGACGTTTAGAGGCTCCGCTTTTTTCGCGCTGGCCTTATACATCAAGTATGCGTGACGCGGAGGAACAAGCCTCACGGCGAGCGAAGTGTCGTCGATGACCATCATGCGATGAACGGAAGCGTTTACTCTTTGACCATATTTTGCCACCAGAACGCCTGCGGTGATGTACGGTCCACCATCTCGCTCGAAGAACTTCATAATAGGCAACTTGCTCAAATCGGGAGTGTGATCCACATCCCAGGCAAAGTCTTGGACCGTCGTTTTTCCGTTAGGTGCCGTGCTTAGAAGTTTGCTGATGAGTCCTCGTTCGTGAACACTAAGTGCGTGGGCAAGTAGCGCGCGTGAGCCGATGAGATTTACGATAGCTCGACAACCGCCGACGCGCTCGAATAGGACTGGTCCTCGTCCGTGAGCTAGACGCGGGGCCTCTAAGATCGGTGAAACGGTCTTCGTTATGACCTCGAGTTGCCCAGAGTCCATTAGTTGCTGAACAAAGCGTCTCATTCAGTCACCCCATCGTTGCGAAAGCGAATGATCTAATTGCAGCAGGTCGAGCACACGGGCGACTAGCGTATCGATGAGCTCTCCGATCGTCGCTGGACGTGTGTAAAACCCGGGACTGGCAGGCACTATTACCGCCCCACATTGGGACAATTTCAACATGTTGCTCAAATGAATCCCGCTAAGCGGCGTCTCGCGCACTACTAATATCAGCTTTCTTCTTTCCTTCAAGCACACATCGGCCGCACGCGTCACAAGATTTGAAGAGATGCCGTGTGCGATGCTTCCAAGCGTCTTCATACTGCACGGAATGATCACCATGCCGTTGCTAATGTGAGATCCGCTAGCAATGGGCGCCGATAAGTCCATTTCTTCATATGTCTGGTGGGCCAGCGAAGTGACGTAATTCAAACTATGCTGAGTCTCGATGCTCATAAGATCCTGGCCACTCTTGGTTAAAATGAGCTGCGTCTCAACCTGCAGATCCCTTAGGGCTTCGAGTAACCGAACGCCGTATTGTACTCCGCTCGCGCCGGTAATCGCGACTGTTATCGTCATTTGAGTGCCTCGATAAGTTCGTTAACAAGCGTAAATGATGCCTCAACAATCTGGCTGACTTGCTGCTCGGTCGCATTGCTGACGTGAATGCCGACTATCACGACGCAGCTGCAATTCAGCTCTTTTGAAATTCGCGAAGCAGCTTCTTTAGCTATTACGTCATCCCGATGGTCAGGCACAGTGAGTACTGACGCGTATGACCGCTTGTGAAATCCGCCCAACGCGACGGCGCCCACGTGCGCTTCGCCCCCCACCAGCGTGACAAGCAAATCTCGACCCAAATGAGTTGCGTCTAGCCTCAAATCTGTTGAGACTGCGCTTCTTGTTAAAACCAAGGTATCACGAAACAAATACTTACTCCTTGTTGGGTGTTTCTTTTTGGCGATTTAAGTCTTTGAATCGCCGACACCGTGGGATGAGCACGGTGCAGCCTTCTCTAGTTCTATCTTACTG
>JBAULJ010000211.1:0-1610 GCA_049578125.1 Halobacteriota archaeon | reverse complement strand
CAGGAAAGCTCCTGGTAAAAGGCTCAGTCAGCATGTACGCAGGCGGCTGGATGACCGGGGGCAGACTTCGCGTCAACGGAGATGCAGGCGCGTACGCTGGCATCGGCATGGAGGGTGGCGAACTGATCATCGACGGCAACGCAGGCGACTATCTCGGTGCTAACTACCGCGGCGACTGGCGCGGCATGAAAGGCGGCAAGATCGTGGTCAGCGGCGATGCTGGGAGCGACATCGGCGAGTTCATGATCGGCGGCGAAATCGTCGTTAAAGGCAACGCAGATCTCCAGGCTGGCATTCACGCCAATGGTGGCAAGATCGTCATCGAAGGGGATGCAGAGAGTCGAGTTGGTGCCCAGATGACCAAGGGCGAGATTACTGTCCTCGGCAAAATCGGGTATTGGCTCCCCGGCTTTATTTACCAGAGGGACGATCAAATCGACTACGATGGCAAACCATATGCTGTGAAGGTCTATAAAGGCGATCGCGGCGAGGGAGGAAAAGGTACGCTGTACTATGCGGGAGCGTAGAAACGCTCCGCGTCTTCTTTTTTTAAAGTATTTTTAGCCCTCGCGTCCAGTTGCGGACGATAGGGACGCAAACCTTCTTGTTAAAAAAAGCGCCATTTGACGCGCTTTGTTGTTTTGGTCTTGGTAGGCAGTAACTTATAGGCAGTTGTTCAGGTGCGTCGCAGCAATTTGTTCGACGGCTTGCTCGGCACGTCTGCGGCCAAAAAAACAGGGACTCAGGGGTGATATTGCTCGTCGCCAATTCCGCCCGCTAGCATCCCTTGGGTTTTTTTCATAAGACCGTTGTTCAACCCCCTTCGCGCCAATCGGTTATAAGCGAGCCGATTACGAAGAAGATGGCGCCTGCAATCAATAATATTGACATGTTGTACAAAGCACTCGCTGTGTCTCCGAGGATCATTGCGTCTCTCAGACCGTAGTTCAAATAAGTAAGCGGAAGAAACTTGGCCACCGTTTGCAGATAGTCGGGCATGGTTTCAAGCGGGATGAAAGTGCCGGCAAGGAACAGCATTGGGAAGGTTATCGCGCTGGCGGCTGCGTTTGCTGCGTCTTCGTCTTTTACAAAACGAGCGATGATCATACCAATTCCGGTAAAACATATGGTGCCGACAAAAAGGAGCAGAAGGGTAACCGCATCAGGCACCGCTCTCACATTATACACGAGCTTTGCCACGACGAGGATTAGGGCTGCTGAAATGAATATAACGACAGATTGATACAACATCTTCGATATGATCCACTCAGACTTTCCGAGAGGGGTCGTCGCGAGTTTCCTCAGAATTCCGTTGTTGCGATACTGAGTGTTCGTGCCGACGGTGCCAAGCACGCCGGTCGTGAGGACCGTCAAGCCTATGATCCCAGGAACAAAGAAATCGATGTACTTGAACTGCGACGAAAGAACCTGTTGGTTCTCAACGCCGACGATTTGCGTAGACCCGGTAAGTTGCGAATTAAAACCATTCGCGATGCTGCTCAGGACTCCACTTATCACGGGGGCGCTTGTTGATGATTGGTCGACTTTCAGTATCACTGCGGCCGGCGTAGCGTTAGTATTGTTGCTCTTTGCTTGTGAGGACTGTGAAC
>JBAULJ010000210.1:0-6500 GCA_049578125.1 Halobacteriota archaeon | reverse complement strand
CTGCAACACTTCGTTCACTGGCAATTCGGGCAACAGATGAAGCATGCCGCTAGTCTTAACTAGTACGCTCGCGACGTCGGTTTTTGGTCCTACCTCCCCGCGTCGCAATATCGTATCACCCGGAGAGATAGTCTTCGACGCGTCCTCTAGATGAACCGTTCCCAGGTTGTATAGAAGGTCAACTGCGCCGTGTAAGTCGTGTTTTGGTCCAATGACTTGGACTTTGGTCATTTTTTGCAGCATACGGATCTACCCCGAAATCACGACGTGTAGAATTTTGTTGACAGCTTTTGACATATTTTGTTCTCCTTTCAGCCTTGCAGCTTTAACCTCCGCCTCACTGGACTTGTGCAGACTGTCAACTTTTTCGAGGGCGCTCGCTAACTTTTCTTTGCGGTACTCTTCCGCGGTCCTGCTCCCGTCAGCCTCTGCGTTTTTCAAAATAACGGCGGCCTCTCTTCTGGCATCAGCGACCATCTGTTCAGCATCCCTTCTGGCCTGATCCGTTCTTACGCTTAGTTCAACCTCTCTTTTCCTTATTTGCTGTAACACCGACGGTTTTTCTGCAGGCATTCTCTACTTCCGACAGTTTTGTCCTAGAGCCCGCGGCGCTCTTTGATGTGCCCTGCTATTCCGCGCGGTGACGGACGTTTTTCGACGTTTTGCTCTTGTTCGCCGTATTTCGTTTTTTCAGCCGCGCGCAAAACGCGCTCTCTACACCTGTGGACCGCTCCGTGTTTAAGTCTATCGATCAGCTGCATAACATCGTTATCCACATTGTGTCACCGGAATGTTACACTTTGATTATTATTAATTACGATAATTTCACATGTGACACGATATATTTTACGGTGCAATATTGTAGAGAAAAAACAATTTTTGGAGGGGGTAGCGAAGAATAAAGAACGTTTGCGGGCTATTTCTTCCAGTGTAGCCCATGGCTCATTTATTTTTGAAGAAGAAGAGCGTTGGAAGGAGCTAAGAATGTGCAGTGCTTGCTGTAGCTTGATCGATTTGGCTACGCTAAGCGTCGATTTTCGCACGCCATCTGTGTCAATAGATATGGGGAATACGTTGACCGACCCCTTAAAGCGGCCAAATCCATCTTCTCTTGGCATTCTTACGCGTGGCAACGCACCCAAGCTTTTATGAACAGAGTTTGCGTAATCACACGCGGGTGAGTATTGTGAAGCGACTCAAAGTCAGGGACGTGATCGCGCGCGAAGTGGCGACCGTTGATCCTAGCGTATCCCTCCTCGACGCTGCAAAGCGCATGGTGGAATCTGGAATAGACGCGTTAATTGTGTCGCCGCTCGAAAAAGACGAGCCGTTCGGCATCATTACCCAGAGGGATGTCGTTGATCTGTTTGCCGATGAGGTCGATATAGGCAAAGTAACGGTAGGCGAGGTGGCCAACAAGCCGCTCTTCATCGTATCCCCTGGAATGCCTATACTATACGCGGCCAAAATGTTTCGAAAAGGCGGGGTGAACCATCTTGCCGTCTTTAACGGGCAGGAGATCCTCGGCATAATCTCGTGTAGCGACGTCCTGAACGGACTGCCGAGTCTGATGGAGCAAATCTACAGCGAATTTGACTAACTAGATACGAAAAGCGAAGCAGTACGCCGGCCCGACGCACGCCTGCGTCTCAGAGCAAGCTCACGCAGCTAAACTACGAATTACGTCTGGAATACCTCAGAGCAAAGGTTGGATCTCGGCCTCAGCCGCTTTTTTTTCCAAAACTGTTAAGTAGATATCGTGCAACCATATAGCGACATGGCTTGATGTATAAACATCGATGGAGTCTATCTGTTATATTGAGGCGATAATAATGGCGGAACAACCCCCTAAGAAACCTGTATTTGAGGACTATGGTATCGATCCCGCGATCTCTGAGATCCAAAATTTCAAAGCTGAAATCGTGTTCGAGCTGAAGAAAGCCCAGGTGCCGTTTCCGATAACGAGTCGCGAGCAGCTGATGACCGTCTTTCCGAAGGGCTGGGCAATGCAGTGCTCGATGAAAGGTCAAAAAGTGGAACTTCACGAGTATATTTCCAAGATGAAGGCCGAAGAGTTTCCAATTACGACGGCAGGCGACGTAGCCGATAAGCTCGCGTCGTTTTGCACGATGTAACTCGGTGTCATATCGCCCTTACGACAATATCCCTTCCCCGTCCAAAGAGCCCGTCTTCGGAGCTTCTTTGGACACACACTTTTTTTTGAAATATTCTTATATAATTGAGCGCCCATAAAAGACATGTTAGGCCGTGATGCCGTTAAGCGCTGGTGGGCCTATGCGTGCAACAATAACACCTAAAGAATGGCAGTTTGAGAAAGAAGTCGTTTGTTTTCACTGCCAGACGAAAGCGACGCAAGTCTTGCGGATTGGGGACGGCCGCGGAATCGTCACATGCTTGACGTGCGGCGCTCAGCGTCACTACGTGATACGGAGCGTGATTTACGGAACGGATACGCCGCCGATGTCCCCCGTGGGCATGAAATATGATGCGTGGGACTTCGAGAAGCAAAGTGCCTGCGTGCACTGTAAGGAGCAGGCCGTGCATAGCGTTCACCTCGACGAATACAAGATGAACGTCGTCTGTGATGAATGCGGCTTCTCGCGCGTGTTCAAGCTTGATTATCTCGTCATAACGCAAGAATAAGCCTTGCTGAAAATGAGCACGCGGTTGTACGTCTTTCACGCAGAGCAGTGTAATCCAAAGAAGTGTACGGCGAAGAAGCTGGCCAAGTTTCATTTAGTGGATCTCTTATCGACGCCGCGTTCCTTGGGACGAGCGCAGACGCTGCTGCTCGACCCATCGGCCCGCGTGCCGTTATGCCGCGCGGATCAGGTGACCGCGCTGGTCGCTGTTGACTGTTCCTGGAAACAGCGTGAGCGCGTCTTCCAATCGCTTAGTGCCCGTTGCAGACGGCGACTTCCCTATCTCGTAGCGGCAAATCCCGTCAACTATGGGCGGCCGTACGAGCTCACAACGGTAGAGGCGCTGGGGGCCGCGCTCTATATTCTCGGCGAGCGACAACGCGCAGAAGAGCTGCTAAGTAAGTTCAAATGGGGCCCAACGTTTCTAGCCTTAAACGCCGCTCCCCTCAACGAGTACGCTGAAGCGTTTACCGTCGCCGACCTTCTTGCGCGTGAACGCGCCTATGAGCGAGGCTAAACGGCCTCTTGTTAACGTTCTTGCGATTATCGCGAACAGAAAGATTAAATGTTGTTAGGCGTATGTTGCTACCGACGCGAGAGAGGTACATCTGATGGCACGTTTTCCAGAAGCTGAAAAGAAGCTATTGAATATCAAAATCTGCATGCGGTGTAACGCGCGCAACCCCCCAAGGGCGACGCGTTGCAGGAAGTGCGGCTATAAAAACTTAAGAGTCAAGTCCAAGGAACGAAGGGGTTAGCCGGTTGACGATTGAGCAGCAGCTTGAAGAGGCGATCACTAGAGAAGGAACGATACACCTAACGCTTATCGATCCCGACTCCCAGTTACCAGAGGAAGCCGCGCAGATTGCGCGCGGCGCGACAGCCGGGGGCACGACCGCGATTCTTGTGGGGGGCTCCGTTGGCGTCGGCGGCCGCGGCCTTGAATGTACGGTGCAGGAAATTAAGGGCAGCACGAAAGTCCCCACGATCATCTTCCCGTCGGATGTTGGCAGCGTCTCGATCACCGCCGACGCGATCTTCTTCTTGTGTCTGTTGAACTCGAGAAATGTGGCGTATCTCAGCACAAACCAAGCCCTCGGCGCCGTTTTTATCAAAAGCTACGGAGTGGAGCCGCTTCCGGTGGCGTATATCATCGTCGAACCGGGCGGCACTGTTGGCTGGATAGGTGACGCGCGGCTAGTGCCACGCAACAAACCTGAGATTGCTGCCGCATACGCGCTCGCGGGTAAGTACATGGGCATGCGATGGATCTACCTCGAGGCAGGTTCTGGCGTCTCAGACACGGTGCCGCCCGAAATGGTCAAAGCGGCAAAAGCAGCTATAGAGGATACGAACCTCATCGTCGGCGGCGGGATACGGACGGACAAACAGGCCGCGTTGCTCGCGAAGGCCGGGGCGGATGTTATCGTAACGGGTACAGCAATCGAAGAGGACGCGGACATCGAAAACAAAATCGCAAGCTTTGTCCGCGCAATACAGCACTAAGCGTTTTTTTAGTCGTGCCCCGCACGTTGGTGAGCGGTCTCCTTGCTTTTGTTCTTTTCCATCCAGCTGCTGTAGTTGCATTGTGGGCATCCGAGGTCCCACAATCGCTTGCCGGTCTGCACTTTGATTAGTCGCATGTCGTGCTGCTTGCACTTGCGGGCAGTGACGCGCAGCCTTCCCGATTTGGGCAGTGGGAGTCCAAAGGTGCAGTTCGGATACCCGGAACACCCCACAAACCGTCCGCCGCGTTTCGAGCGGCGCACGATAAGGTCTGAGCTGCACTGAGGACACGTCCCGACGGTCGCGTCTCCGCGCAGGCCCGTTTGCAGCGACGCGCTAATCTCTTGGTATTGTTCATCGAGCGTGTTCAAGACCTTGTCAAGAATGTCCCTCGAGTTGACCACGACAAACTCCTTTGAAAGTGCGCCTGCTGTGACCTTCATCATCTCCTCTTCGAGCAGGCGGGTCATCTCAGGTTTCGTGATAGTCGGTGCGTAGCGTTCGAGTGAGTCGGTGACGCTACACGCGATACCGGTCGGACGTAGGGGGCTGACGTCGATATAGCCTCGCTGAGCGAGTTTCGTTATGATCTCATGCCGGGTGCTTTTCGTTCCCAGCCCGAGTTCTTCCATCCTCTTGATAAGCTGGCCTTGCCCCCATCGCTGGGGTGGCTGCGTCTCCTTTTCGACAATCTGTTTGTCCGTGACGGCGAGGACCGCGCCCTCGCGAAGGTCGGGCAGATGTCGCTCTTGCGTCTGCGCGTACGGATAGTGATAGCGCCAGCCTCGGTGTGATAGTTCGAGCCCCGTCGCTTTGAATAGCTCCCCGCGGGATTCGAGCGTGACCTTTTTCGTGCGCCAACGGGCCGGATCAGAGAGCGTCGCAAAGAACCGTCGCACGACGAGTTCGTAGATCTTCCAGCTGCGTGGCTCGAGATCGGATTGGGTCGCGCGCATCGTTGGATGGATCGGCGGATGATCGGTCGTTTGCTTTTTTCCTCGGGTGGCGACCAACCGTTCTTGTTGGAGCAGCAAACGAGCGTTCTCAGCGAACGGGCCGCTCGTGAACATATTGACGGTAAGGCGGAGATCGAGCTCATTCGGGTACACCGTGTTGTCTGTACGCGGATAGCTTATCCATCCTGCGGTGTACAGGCGCTCGGCAGTATCCATAGCGCGGCTTGCTGAAATGCCGAGCGCGCTTGCCGCAGCGATAAACTCCGTTGTATTGAAGGGCTTTGGCGGCGCATCCACTCGTTCTGCTTCTGCAAACGATACGACGGTAGCCGTGTCGCCGATGTTTTGACCAGCAGCAAATGCACTTGCTTTGTCTCGAAATCGGTCGGTTTGATGTTTTGCGTGAAACGTCTCGCTGCCGGTGCTAAGGTCTATAAACACTTCCCAGTAGGGCTCAGGCACGAATTGTGCGATCGCACGCTCGCGATCGACGATCAGCGCCAGCGTCGGACTCTGTACTCGTCCTGCAGATAGGAAGCGGCTCCCGAGTCGCTTCGCAGCCGTAGATATGAAGCGCGTGAGCGCGGCGCCCCAGATAAGGTCCACGGCTTGCCGTGCCTCTCCTGAGCGGGCGAGGTTGAGGTCGATCTTTGTAGGCGAGCGAAACGCACGTTTGACCTCGATCGGCGTCATCGCGCTAAATCGCACGCGGTCAACCTCGACGTCTTTTACAGACTTGATGATCGTGCACGCCTCTAAGCCGATAAGTTCGCCTTCCGTGTCAAAATCTGTTGCAATAGTGACTCGATCGGCGTCCTTGGCGGCCCGTTTGAGGCCTGCCACGATCGTTTTGTGGGTTGGAACGGTGACAATGTCAGCCCGTATCAAGTCGTGAAGGTCGACCTTCCAGTCCCGGTACTCGTCAGGGAAGTCAAGCTTCACAATGTGGCCCCTGAGGCCCAAGACGACAGTACTATTGAAACGATATGCGTTGGCGCTTGAGACTTTCGTAGGCGATGCCGCCCCGTCTGAGAGAATGTCGGCGATCCGCTTCGCTGCGAGGTCTTTTTCGGTGACGACCAAATGCATCAAAGCTGCTCCTGGATGAGACGGTTGGTCAGAGTGGGATCGGCCCGCCCCCGCGTCTTCTTCATGACTTGACCCACGAGAAAGTTGAGTGCGCCTTTCTTGCCGCTTTGATAATCCGCAACGGCCTGCGGGTTCTCCTCGATAGCTTGCTTAACAGCTGTGGTGATCTGCTCGGTTGGTACGGTGTGGAGCGCCTGCTCGTCGATGATCTCGCAAGGGGTGCCGCCACGGTCGAGAACGGTTCGTATGACCTCGACTGCTGCCTTTTCGGTAATGCGTCCGTCGG
>JBAULJ010000209.1:0-6100 GCA_049578125.1 Halobacteriota archaeon | reverse complement strand
CGCGTGGCGACGTCGCCGGCCGTTACAGTCGTTGATTGAGCAGTTTCACGTCAATAAGCGCTGAGATCGAATATACCTTCACGGATATTCCCAACTCATAGAGAGCTGCCATTGGATTTGCTCCGGCGTAGTTGTTAATCTCGATAACGTCACTTTCTGCGCAGATTCCGGCCGAGCTTTCTTGAAGGGGGGTTTCGATCCAGCCGACAATGCCCGCTTTCTTAGCGTCGCGCAGCAGTTCAATGGATTTTTCGGCGGCGATGGCGGGCACGGTTCTGACATTTGCGAGTACTTTGCCTTCTCCGCTCCGTGCTGCGGTCAAAATAGAGGTCACTTGTCGCGCAGTGAATATTTGAATCGGATCGAGCGAAGTTCCCTGGTATGAGATGAGATCAGTGTAGCAGACTGGCTGCCTATTCTTGATTTCGAGAAGCCCGCCGTACTTGATGCTAGACGGGATTCCGTGCTTGATCAGTATGCCATCGACAGTCATGCTGCACATGGTCACAAGTCCCACTGATCCGTAAGGGACGAATACGGCGCCGACCTTATCCCCCTCCTCCAGAAAGCGCACGTACGGGCTGACGGTGTATCCGCTGTCGACGGTCTCGGCTGCTGCTTCTATCGCTACATCGAAGTCATTCTTGTCGATAGTCGCGACATTGATTATGATATCACCGTTTCTCTGCTTTAGGTCAAAACTCGTCTTGTAAACGAGCTCGTCGATCTTAGTGATGACGAATCCGACGCGATCGCCCACTATTGCTTCATTCAGCTCCTTAAGGCCTTTTTCGGTGATGACCCTTCCAGCGTTCCCGATTTTGGTCGTAAAGCCTTTGTAATCGAGCAGCACCAAATAGTGGCGTACGGCGCGTTCTCCTATAGGATATCCTCGCTGACTTAAGCTTGCGGCGATCATCCGTGCGCCGATGGCCTCGTCGCTCTCGTCGAGGATTCGTAGTATTTCGACTAACTTTCTCTGGGTCTCAATGTTCGTCATAAAAGGTCGCAGCACACTTACGCGCTTGTTTTGGCTATCAGACAAGCTCAGGTGCGGTGAACTGTTAAGAAGCGCACCTTATTTGTATTTTTCCGAGTTACTTTCAATACCAATAAACTCCTTTGGACAACTAGGGCTCGTAGGGTAGTGGACTATCCTCTTGGACTTCGGAGCTGTAGCGGAGAGATCCAAGGACCTGGGTTCAAATCCCAGCGGGCCCGTTAAACGGCTTAGTAACCGAACAGGCGCCGCCGGCAGCTATCACTATAAAGGCTGCCAGAAAGAATGCGCTATCTATGTTAGTTCGTGAGGCTCGTGAGAGGCGCCGGAATCGAACCGCCCCTTCTAATGAACTTTTTCGAGCTGAAAGGCTTAAGCGGTACCACGGGCGCCGCCCCTAGCAGTCCGCCGAACTCAATCCAGTCACCTTCGTTTCCGATGGGAATAAGCCGCACGCCCGTAGTTTTGTTGTTGATGACCCCAATCGCGCACTCGTCTGCAATAATTCCCGCAATCGACTCGGCCGAAGTAGCAGAAGGAATGCACACCATGTCGAGGCCAACCGAACACACAGAGGTCATTGCCTCGAGTTTTTCGAGCCCAATAGCACCAATTCTGAGTGCCTCGGCCATACCAGCATCTTCGCTAACCGATATGAACGCCCCACTAAGGCCCCCCACTCGCGATGAGGCCATCGCGCCTCCTTTCTTTACAGCATCGGTGAGCATAGCGAGTGCGGCAGTCGTTCCAGGGGCTCCGCAACGCTCAACACCCATTGCTTCGATGATCTGTGCTACTGAGTCCCCCTTCTGAGGGGTGGGCGCTAACGAGAGGTCAACTATGCCAAAATCCACATTTATTCGCGCTGCTATCTCCTTACCTACTAGTTCGCCAACTCGCGTGATCTTGAACGCGGCCCGTTTGACGACCTCGGCAAGCTCACTGAGGTCACAATCTCCCATTTTCTCGACTACCGCTCTTATGACGCCAGGACCTGATATTCCCACGTTCAGGACCGATTCGGGTTCGCCTGGGCCGTGAAAGGCACCTGCCATAAAAGGATTGTCCGGTGGCGCGTTAGCAAAGGTAACTAGACGGGTGCAGAGCCGCGGATCGATACGAGCCAGCTCCTTGATAATCCTCCCCATTTGAAGCGCAGCCTCGACGTTAATGCCCGCTTTGGTGGTAGCGATGTTTACGGAGGCACACACCTTCTCGGTCGTGTGCAGCGCCTGCGGGATCGAATCTACAAGTGCCTGAGTCCCAACGGTAAAGCCTTTTTGAACGAGAGCTGAGTAGCCACCGATAAAGTCAACGCTTAATTCACGCGCGGCTTGGTCCATCGCACGTGCAATCAGTGGACCCGCTTGCGGATGGACGTCGATTAGAGAGCCAATAGGGGTTACCGAGATGCGCTTGTTCACAATGGGCAAGGAATACCGTGCTTCGGCGCGATCGGCTTCTGAGCACAGATCGCTCGCTGTGGATACAATCTGATCGTGCACAGCCTGGGCCATTCGTTCGGGGTCGTCTCGCACGCAGCCCATTAAGTTCACACCTACGGTGACCGTCCGTATGTCGAGATGCTCGTACAGGATCATGTCGAGCGTCTCGAGTATTTCATCAGCACTGAAGATCATAACTACCCCCTTTTAGCGCGACGCTTCACTGCGCCACACCATAGCTATGCGAGCGTTCACCGACTTGGAGCTTAGTGTTTGCGGTTCTTCGCACCTGAAATGAAGCCACCCTTCTAGTCGCTAACGAGCGCGAAGGCGACATCTGAGACCAGAAAACGCTAGAACGATGAATGATCACATTTGTGCTGCAATGGGCTCGCAAGCTCGTGTTTAGAATTGCAGCGACCCGCGCGCTATATTTCGTGACGCGTTTTTGATACTGCGAGAGAGGAAAAAAGCGGACCCGGGGGGATTTGAACCCTCGACCACCGGCTTAGAAGGCCGGTGCTATATCCTGACTAAGCCACGGGCCCCGTTATTCCACATGCTAGTAACTCATACTTATAGTGTCTTAAAAAATGGCGATTAAGCAACGCGGGCGCATTTTTGGCAACCCCCCGCCTTTTAAACGTCATTTGCAGAGTGCTACTCACACAAGCGCTGGTACCCACAATCTCGACGCTGGTGCCGTTGCCCCCAAGTATCGCAAAGCGTTTTTGTGTGCGTCTCAGCTTGCCTGGAACTGATTCCAGTTTAGACCCAGATCACTTCACCGACCTTCATAGTGGCATACTTCGGCAGTCTCCACTGCTAAGATCTTCCCGGGGCCTTCGTCCTCAATAGCTCGCAGCCGACACGTGTGCTCGCGCAGCTCAAGCTGAACCCGGGCTGACATGACCTCGCGTTCTTCATAGAAGTCGCCAACTCGGTGTGAGACTTTTTGCATTGAAATGGTTTTATCGTGTACGCGCGCCAATATGCCAGTTGTGCCGATCGCAACATCGTGACGGCTAGCGTCTGTCACAAACAATTCGTCATCGACGTGAGCTTCGAAAACAATCTGGATGTTGTGGGCGCTGCGCAACTCAAATGTTCTAACGCGCTTTTTTTCGAGGTCGTCGATTGATTCTTTTGAAATTCCGGTCAAAGCTAGATGTCTCATATGCTCACCCATACATGACCTGAGTTGGCCCTTTTGTTTCGACGAGTTCCGCCCCTTGGACCTGTTCTGCAAGCTTGTGTAGCTCTGTTTCGATCTGGTCCGCTTCCTCAACTAGCTTCTGTGTGCTGATATCCAACTGCAATACGTCGCTTACCACGTCGATCACACGAGCTGCTGCGCGGGGATCAGGGGTAGGGCCTTGGGTTTCGCCCAAGAGACAAAGTGCTGGAAGCTTACTTATGTGGCTCTCATTCATTATGCTGCCCGCAATACCTGAGATACTTCCGGTAACCAAAGTCTCAGCTTTATCTTTCACGAGATTTAATTGTTCGGCACCAGTTGCTGCAGCATAGACGGTGCGTTGCTCGCGCATCGTAGCGATGCCAGCAATGGGTATGTTGAGCCTTGCGTTTATGCTCTGCGCCCAGTTAATAACCGTTTTCCCTATATCGTAAGCAATCATCGGGTGAATGAGAATATCCGATAATACAACGATGAAGTTATTTTGAGGGTCTTCATAGATTCTAACAGGGGCGTACGCGAGTCCATCAAAGAGCACCGTAATCGGCGGAAACAGGCGAGATTCGATGGTTCCTATATGCTTCATCTTGAGCTCCGATGCTATTTGCGTAGCCACAATATTACCAACGAGTCCGATCCCAGGGAATCCCTCGAGGATAACAGGGTTTTTTGAGCTCACCCCTTCTTCAACAATTATGTTCACGTATTCGCTATCAGTCGTTCCGGCTTTCATAATGTATCAGCGTCCACTATTGCTCACTCCTTAAACAATGACCCATTACTAAGTAAATACTTTCTCTCACCATTCCGCGACTCGTTTCTCGATCGCAGATGGCACTCTACGGGCCGATTGCGTTCGATGCAGAGCGCATATAAACAATATGCTTGTAGAAGAGTACCGTGTGTTTCATAACTCACAGGTCGTGATCACAATCCAAGAATATGCGTTCAGACGAGGATTCAAGAAGGAAGCCCACAAGCGCATTGTAGAAGCGCTCAAAGCGTGCTTTGACGTAGAAATCAACGTACGCGACGAAGAATACGTTTTAAGCTACGGGGCACTACGAAAGATGACGATACGCGTGAGTGACACGTTACTCGTCGAAACTGAATCTAGGAAAGACGTTCCTGACGCGTTGCTGATCGATACGAATGCGCGGTTCCGCTGTTTTCTGGAAAAAGCAACCGGATACACGGCAAAACAGCGGGGCAAAAAGGCTCAAGAAGCGGTAAAACGCACCCAAGACGACTGATTTGCCCCCTCTCTTCATACGCCCTATTCTACGTAGATCGCCGGTTTCGCCGGAAGCGCCCGCCTCGCGCGATTAGCAGGATCGTACATCTCGGAGTTTTCTACGCAGATGTACACACGTTTTCCAAATTTTCGAGTCAAATACTCCTTAGCGGCAAGCAGAGTCTCCGATTCAGCCTCAAAACCCAGCATGCTGTCAGAGGTGGGTTCGTGAGCGAGCGATTTCGCGAGACCGGGTGCGATCTGAGCTATTTCTCTCAAACGCGTACGCAGGTCTGGGTCTTCTTTGGCTCGCGCCATAACTTTCTTAATCGAGTGGTCATCAAGCCCCCCCACTACTGCGTAGAGTTGGTACTTCCACGCGGCTGCAAGATAGATGAAAACTGATTCAGTTTCCCGTCTTATCGCAGCTTGAATGTTTGAGATGTCACCAATCACTCCGTCGAGGAAGCGCTTTTGCGCAAGTGTTTCAGCATAAAGGTTATCATAGTGCGGGAATGCGGCCAAGGAGATGTAGCCGACTTTGTGCATTCTCTCCCACAGTTCTTCAGCAATATGGGGAACGACCGGCGCAAGCACCCGAAGCCATACAACGATGATGTCCCAGAGTACGCGACGCCTCTCGTCACTGTCTAAAATCATCGACTTGTACTCTTCGACCCGATTTAACTGCTCAAAAAACGCTTCCGTTACGTACTTTCTATATGAGAATTGATGAGCCGCTTCAGAAGCTCTTGACACCATGGCGTTGGTCGCTGCCAGTATCCATTTACTCGCAAAAGAAAGCTCCTCGTTATACTCCCGCCGCCCAACCTCGATATCACCCTTCGCTGAGTGCCAAAACCGCAGAAGCCTTTTTTTGACCATCTCGACTTCCTTTTCCCTCCAATCAACAGTTGAATTCAGATCAGCAATGGAAACCAGTGAGAGCCGCACGAGGTCCGCGCTGTAGACCTCCGGGACGGTGGCAATGGGGATTACGTTGCCCCTACTCTTCGACATCTTCACCCCTTCACGGATCAGAAGCTCGTTAAGGGTCACGATCCGCGGCCAACAGGTCTTGGGAAAGAGTATCGCATGATGGAACAAGAAGAAACTCAAGTGATTGGATATATGGGCGACGGCTGTATGCCGGTGATCGTTGGGGTACCAATAGGTGAACTCGTTTCGCGCCGCCCTGAGCACCGCCTGTGACAACCCTGTCC
>JBAULJ010000208.1:0-8806 GCA_049578125.1 Halobacteriota archaeon | reverse complement strand
CCTGTACCTGGAAGCAAATACCCAGCTCTACCCTGCAGACAAGGACGCGACGATCAACGTGTATGGTATTTTGACAACTGAGAACAACGTCGTCATCAACGGCTCTATTGAGTGCTCTGAGGCTTTTTTCGGCGATGACTGTCACGTCACGGGCTCGGTGATCACCGGTGGGATCAAGACGGGGAGCGGATTCAAGGCGCGCCACATCGAAGCCGGGGAGTACGCGAATATCGGCAGCAACTCACAAGTCAATAAGATTGACGCGGTTAACGACGTAACGATCGGCAGCAACTCGCGTGTTCGGCACGCGATCAGCGAGCGTGGCACGATTATTCTCGCTGCAGGAGCCGTCGCGGACGTTGCAGAGGCGGCCCAAGGCACGAAAACAGCGTAGTTCGAATCAGATCAGAGATAAATCTTCATCAGGTCATACGCCACGTCAACCCTTCCAGGGAACCTCTCCTTGACGACGTCGACCATGGCATCCTCCTGTCCGCTCGCGTGCGGGTAGAGATGGGTGAGCACGACCCGGTCAATCTGCCGGTCAAATATGAGGTCGCGCAACTTCGCCGGCGTCGTATGGTTCGAAACGGACGCGTACGAATCGGGGAACGAGCACTCGTGTATTAACACGTCAACGTCGCCATGACATAGATCACGGACGCTTTCGGTGGGTTCGGTATCACCTGAATACACGAGCGTCGACGTGGGCGTTTGCATCCGGTACGCGATTGAAGGAACGCTGTGCTTGGTTGCGCGAACGGAAACGACTCCGTTTCCAACGCGAATGCTGTCGCCGTCGTCAAGCTCAGTGACGGCGACTTCGACGGTGAGGTAGTCATAAAGGTCGAGCAACTGCGCGACGTGGTGTTGCGTGCCGGCAGGGCCAAACACGTTCATCGTCTGCACAGGAGCGTCTGAATCCATAGCGGCGAGTTGCTGCGCCTTAAGGAGCGCCAGGAAGTCCGAGTTGTGATCGAGGTGGTGGTGGGTGAAGAACGCCTTGTGTATCTTCTGGTAATCGTACCCGCTCTGCACGATGCGGCCCAAGATGCCCGCCCCGCAGTCAAAGAGCACCAGTTCTTCCGGGGTCTTGACGAGTATGCCTGACTGGGCCTTTTCGAGCTGTGGAATGGCGACGCCCGTCCCAAGGAGAATAATGTTCATGGAAATCCGATAGCCCTATGGAGGCTTCACGTACATAGCGTTTGCTTAGCTCTCACCGCACAGGCGCAGTGCCGTCTCGACGGCCGTCTCGGGTGAGTCGGCAAGAACCGTTCCCTCAATTTTCCACTTTGAGGCTAAGGTCACCACAGGCTTTGCCATCTGGAGCGCGAGGGCTATTTCAGATAGCGTGCCGTATCCACCGGCGATCGCGATGAGACAATCGGCCGCTCGCGCGATGATTGCATTTCGTGCGTGGCCCATGTCCGTGGGAATCTTTATGTCGATGAAGGGATTTGCTTCGGTTTTTGACGGGCCCGGAAGAATTCCCACGGTGAGTCCTCCTGCGGCCTGTGCACCGCGCGCGGCGGCCTCCATGACTCCTTCTCTTCCCCCACAAATGAGGATCGCCTCGCGAGACGCGATGAGGCTCCCTGTACGCTCGGCAATGCTCGCGATCTCCCTCGAGCAGCTCCTGCTTCCAATGATGCCAATTTGCGGACAGCTCGTCATTCTCGTCACTTCCTTGAGTGCATTAATTTCCGATTGACGCACGATGAAGCTTTCCCCATCTTGTGCTTATCAATCACAAATGTTATTTTGACTCTCAAATCCATTTTTATTCGGTAATATTACCCTAAAATCGAAAAAACACCGAAAAAGTATATATATGTTCAAATCTCAGTATAGCGCGAGGTAATTCAAATGGCAGAATTACAAGCAGCAGGAGTAAGTAGAATCATCCGAAAGGCTGGAGCAGAGCGTGTGAGCGCCGAAGCGACAGAACAATTTAGAGAATACCTAGAGATGTACGGCAAGGAACTCGCCGAAGAAGCAATCGAGATGGCAAAGCACGCAGGCCGGAAGACGGTCAAAGCGGAAGACATCAAACTCGCCTACACGAGACTTAACCGATAATCCAAGGATCGTCCCTTTGATAGCATCTCTGTGTTAAACGAGATGCTATTACTTATTTTTTTTAAATTTTCTCTCTGTTCTTAACGTCCAGAACAAGCCATTTTCCGGCAGTATGACAATTCTTGCAGGTTAGCTTGTCCAGCTCGATAAAATCAGTCCAGATTTCTGTGCCACAGACGCGACACCGATAAAGATAGGCTCTCATGTCACTACCTCGCGTGGAATCAACGAATGCTTTTTCTGGCGCAGAACGTATTAAACCTTCTCACGCTTGAAGCACGGACTCCGTGCTAATTAGTTGTGTCGTCTGCCCGGAGCAGCGTCAATTCACCCCGACGCGCCGCGGATCTGACTTGCCGCGCTTTGATGTGAGCCAAACGTAGCGGCTCGGGTAATCTGTGGTTCACCACGCAGCGTTGGACGACGTGCAATGCGTTCTGCAGCGAAATGCGATTTCCTGGACTTATGAAGATCGGTTTGGCGCCGGCCACCGTTTTTAAGACGAAGCCGAGCGGTCTGCCCTTGAACGTTAACGGGGTGCACCAACACGCTTCATCGGGTTCAACGTAGTCCCCACAGAGTGTTTTTTTGGAAACGCCGACCGTTGACGTATTAAGCTTGACGCCGACGTGTGACGCAAGTCCCGCAAATCGGGGATGGTTGATGCCGCACCCGTGGACGATCAAAACGTCGGGTCGTATTCGCAGCTTCTTTACGGCGGCTATCGCTGCGGGACCCTCACGGAAGAAGAGCAGTCCAGGGAGGTAGGGCTCCGTTGTTTTTGCGATCGCCGTTGATTCGTCGATGACGTCCATCAATGCGTCGACCAAAATAGCAGACGAAAAAGCGAGGTCATCGGCAAAGGATTGGGCAACGGCCCCGATCGATGTAACCTCACCCGCGGGACCCTCCAGAACCACCTGCTTAGCGATGTTTGTCTGAATCCGGAGCAAATCTTGAAACCGACTCGCGTCTTGTACGACCATGACGGATTAGTTCGGCCCCCTAATCTCAGAGTTATATGCACGCTGGATTTACGTGCAAACGCCTAAGAAAAACTCACGCTACGCGTGCGCACATCGTTTCGAAGAATTATTATTCAGAGGTAGGGACAAGGCGATTCACAACGCATCAGCATCGCCCTTGTACGTTGGGAAGTCGGTCTTGCTGTACCCTCGTCTGACGCAGTGCGTATTGAAGAGTTCCTTGTATCTTCTCGCTACCTCTTTCCACGTGATTGAGCGCCCATACATGTACGTCCTTATCTCCATCTCCCTTCTCAGACGGTCATTCTGCATCAACGTGGTGATCGCTTCCGCTATCTCCGGCGATTCGCCCGACTTTAGAATCACGCCTCTTTCGTCGGCTAACGCGTCGATTGCGTGCAGATACGGCGTTGCTATTATGGCCTTCCCGCAGCCTACTGCCTGGGAAAGTACGCCGCTCGAGATCTGATCTCTGGCGAGATAGGGTAGCACGCAGATATCCGTCGCGAGAAAATGCAAGATCAGGTTTCGGTTGCTGAGATATCTGTCGACAAACTTGACGTTGTGCTCCAAATCCAGATTTCTGATGATCTCCTTCAAACGTTCGCGATAGCGTTCACCTTGGTTCTTCACAATGTTTGGATGAGTCTCTCCAACGATTAAGTAGACGACATCCCTTTCGGGATTGTCAGCAATCACTTGGGGCAGCGCTTCAAGGACGTACTCGACACCCTTAGCGGGATGGAGCAGCCCGAATGACCCTATCACGAACTTGTGAGACAGCCCTAGCTTCTTCTTCGGCCGCTCCGTACTGATAAACGGAACGTCGGGCACGCCGTGCGGAATGACCTCCACTTTGGCAGGCCCTAAGCCAAACGCCTTTTTCATGATGTCGATGCCGGCGTGTCCCGGCACAACGATATTTCCGGAAAGACGGTACATCTCACGAGTTACCGCTTTGGCCTCTTCCGGCGGCGCCGGTAAGACCGTGTGAAGCGTCGTTACGATCGGTTTTTCAAGAGCCTCCATGAAATCGAGGATATATCGGCCCCATGAGCCACCGTACAGCCCATATTCGTGTTGTATGTTCACCACGTCAGCGCGCGAAGCGTTTATTTTGTGCGCTGCCTCGACGAAGCTGATTTGATCGGTATCTTTGATGACGTACGCGACCCGCGATTTAGGATATATGAGCGGACTTAAGCATCCATAAGCACTCGAATCCTTGTTTCCATCAATGGCGCAGACATTGGCCTTGACATCAGGATTCTCATTGATGAGGTTGAAAAGCAAATCTTGCGTGAAAGTAGCTATGCCACACTCTCGAGGAGGAAACGTGCTAACGAACGTAAGGCCCAGTCTGCTGCGCAGCATCAGGCGGTATATTAGAGTCCGGCTCACTTAAATCTATTGAACTGAGCTCATGAACCAACGGCCGCCTTTGCGGCATTGATTAAAATTTTAAGATTCCCTATTTAGCTCTCTGTCAATTCCGCGCGAATTCCTGCTGAACCTGTTCCTGCACCTCGCCTCAACTCGTTCGAAGCGCCAAAGCTATGAATAAACAGGTTTATTGGGATGCAACTTATAGACTCGCAATTCAGATACTACCAAACTCGATTGTGGCGTTGGAGCGACATTTATGTGGGCAGAACGCACTTCACATATTTCCCTTTCAGGAATTCGAGAGATGTTTGCGCTGACCAAGCCAGACGCAATAAACCTTGGTCTCGGACAGCCGGACTTCGACACCCCCGCACACATCAAAGAGGCGGCAAAAGAAGCACTGGACGCGGGCTATACCGGTTACACCCCTAACAAGGGCTTTCCTGAACTCATTGACGCGATCGCACGCTATTATGAGCAGTACGGAATCCAGGCTGGCCAGGAACAGATCATATGCACGTCAGGTGGGAGCGAGGCCCTGCATCTAGCGTTCGAAGCTTTAGTCAATCCGGGCGATGAAGCCATACTCCCTGATCCCGGATTTGTCGCCTATTCGCCACTCACGCGCGTTGCGGGTGGCGTACCTGTCAGTGCGAGGGTGAAGGCTGATGATGATTTCAGGCTGCAAGCGAGCACCGTTGCGGATTGCATCACGGCGAAGACAAAAGTCCTTGTCATTAACTCACCTGCAAATCCCACCGGTGCGGTGCAGCGGTATGATGAGATCAGGGGGTTTGTTGAGCTTGCCGAGGACCACGACTTTTACATAATCTCCGATGAGGTATATGACAAGATCCTCTACGACGGAGAACACGTCAGCCCAGGTGGCATCGACGCTGACCGCGTCATCGTCGTCAATGCAGTGTCAAAGACGTATGCGATGACAGGGTGGCGGCTCGGGTACGCGATCGCACCTGCCGCGATTGTCGAAGAGATGTTGAAGGTGCACCAGTACATTCAAGCATGCGCGCCCTCTATCTCACAAAAAGCCGCTTACGCCGCTTTGACCGGCCCTCAGGAGAGCGTCAGGTCGATGGTTGAAGAGTTTAGGACACGACGCAGCGCTGTGATGGAGCACCTTAAAGAAATAGCGGAATGCGTGACACCTGAAGGGGCGTTTTACGTGTTTCCACGGTTTGCCCTGTCTGAGACGAGCCTCGACTTCACAAAGAAGTTAGCGCAGGCCGGCGTCATCGTCGTGCCAGGGTCGGCATTCGGGCGCTTTGGGGAGGGGCACATCCGAATCTCGTACGCGGCGAGTCAACAGACCATAGACCGCGCGTTCCGAATTATCAAAGAACAGGTTTCGGCGTGATAGCCGCTGCGAGACGGCTATAACGCGCCGCGCAAATCCACTACCTTTTTTGACTTGCCTTCGGTCCGCGCTATCGTCCCTTTTTCGATGAGCTCGACCTTTGTTCTGACGTTGAGCGTGTCCCTCAACGCTTCTTCCACCTTTCGTTTTACTCGCTGCAAATCCTCGACGTCGCCCGTGAAGAACTCTTGTTCGAGTTCACAGCGCACCGTCAGTTCATCAAGGTGCTTGATCCGCTCCACAACGATTTGGAAGTGAGTGCCGACCTCGGGGATCGACATAAGAACGTGTTCTATTTGACTGGGAAACACGTTTATGCCCCGTATGACGAGCATGTCGTCGACTCTGCCGAGGATTTTTGCCGTCCGCACGCTCGTTCTCCCGCACGCACAGTCCGACCCTTTTACGTACGTCACGTCGCCAGTGCGGTACCTCAGGAGCGGAAGCGCTTCTTTGGTGAGCGATGTGAGAACCAACTCCCCGCGTTCGCCCTCCTTGCACGGGGTCCCATCGGGTTTAACCACTTCGACGATGAAATGGTCGCTCCAAAAATGGAGGCCGTCTTGCTCCTTGCACTCAAAGGCAACGCCTGGCCCATTCAGTTCGGAAAGGCCGTACGAATCGTACGCTTTCACCCCGAGCTCGCGCTCGAGAATGACGCGCGTGTTATATGACCACGGCTCGGCCCCGAAGCAGCCAGTTTTCAGTGGCAAGTCACGCGTCGGATCGAGGCCCAGTTCTTTGGTCGTCTCAGCCAAATAGAGTGCGTATGACGGTGTCGCGTGCACGGCGGTTACGCCGTAGTTCCTCATCATTTCGATCTGTTTTGTCGTCCCACCAGTGCCGCTTGGAATAACCATCGCGCCGACAAGCTCCGCGCCGAAATGCATGCCGAGGCCGCCGGTAAATAGGCCATAGCTGACCGCGTTTTGGAAAATGTCGGTGTGATCGATGCCCACCATGGTGAGGCACCGTGCCATCATATTGGCCCAGTTGGTGATATCGCGCGCGGTGTAGCCGACAACGGTGGGGGGCCGCTCGTTCCGCTCGATGCGTGTACCCTAACTACCCGATCGCGTGGTACAGCAAAGAGGCCAAAAGGGAAGTGATCCCGCAAGTCGGTTTTTCTCGTAAAGGGCAGTTTTTCAACATCATCCCGCCTTGTGATATCAGCGGGCGTGATGCCGAGTTTTTTGAGCTTTTTTCGGTAGAACGGCACATTCTCGTAGACCCGCTCGACGGTGTTTCTCAGACGGAGGCCCTGGAGCTCCTCAAGCTTGTCGACGAGTAGGGTTTCTTCACTCGGTTGCCAGTATTCGCGCGGTTCGCCTTTTGTGTTCATAAGAGCTCTGCTATAGTGTGACGGGCGATTCGACGCCTAAATGGGCGTTTGCGTGCGCATAAGGGCTGTTTTCCGAAGCCGACGAAACGACCACGAGGAACGCAAGCGCTCCCTCGTGTAAGGTCTGGTAGATGCGCGTCGACAGCCCTATGAGACCCGAAAACGCGAAGGGAAGGCGTATCGTCGGGTAGTCATATCCGGCTTTGGCGCGCGTGAGCGAGATTTTGCTGCGATGGACTTCCAACGGCATCATCGCGTGGTCAGGATGAAAATACGGGTAATGTTCAGCGGCTAGCATAGTACGTGCAAAGTCGTCATTGCCATTTAGTCGTTGTGATTCGCCTTTAGCGACTAAGCACAAATGAGCACGCAAAGCACCCAATCATTCTCGAAACGCTACGGCTTGACGTATGACTTGCCGCTTAAAGCTTGTAAAACCCATAGCTTGATTACGTCGAGAATCTTCTTTATGTGATCGATGAAAACTCTACAAGAAAGCATCAAGAATTTCAACAGACGCTGGAAGATTCCTTACGATGACAAAACAGAGTTTGAAAGATTTCGAAACAGGGTGCTCTTATCGTTCGAGGAACACCTAGGTTACAACCTATCAAACTACGAACTGGGCACGCAATATTCAAGGTTGGTAGGTCTGCCTTCAACCTCTTCGTACAAGGGTTCTACTCGATACCAAGCGGAAGCGCTTAAGCGCGCCCCTATGGCGGCACTTGCAATGGCGGTGGGGAATAAACCCGCCCCGATTCTGTTTCATGATACTGAGATTTGGGAATATATCAGTCGCGTAGACAATTTGCCCGAGCTCATGAGATGCGTGCGATGTGTGTTTTGGCTGAAGCATTACGTTGTTCCAGACGACGAAGAGGACTTCGACGATTTTGTCGACCCTTTTTTTAGGTCTATCTGCAACGATATCGACGCGTCTCACGTCCCTGTAAATGTCAACAGATCGACTGATATCCTGTTCTATCCCAAAGGAGCAAAAATATTAGATCAAAAACTCGTTGACGATGTTCTTGAATGGCTGCCGGAGTATCCACGCAAAATCGGACATAATTTTGAGTCAGCATTATCTGAGTACCAGAATAAACGTTACAAGCGCTCGATAAACGAGATGCGCCTGTCGCTCGAAATTTTTTTGAAGCACCTTGTCAAGAACAGTAAATCACTCGAAAAGCAAACGAGTGATTTGGGTAAACATCTAAAAGAAAAGAACGTTCCCACCGATATCAGGAATACATACTCCACGATACTGGTTTTATATTCAAAATATCAAAACGAGTATGCTAAGCACGACGACCATCGAAAACCGAGAGAAATTTCCGAAGAAGAGGCAGAATTCATTATCTATGAGACCGGTTTGCTGATGAGATTCTTGATTCAGTTAGATTTGCGCCAGACTGTGAACTCATAGCGTGACGGCTTTTCAGGATCGTACGCGGCACTTAGTCCCCGTGAGTGGATTTATGGTTAGCGTAGAAGGGGACGGAGCCGGTTTTTTTTAGTGTAAGCCGACCCACGCCCTCTTTGCTTCCCCCAAAAACATTTTAGGGAGGGGACGGGGATTCGGGAGCGGGGTCGGAGTTAGTTAGTATTTGCTCTTGTTTGACATAGAAT